>JASFMS010000316.1:0-3856 GCA_050117435.1 Ectothiorhodospiraceae bacterium
GCGCGTCCGCGCGCCCGACAATCCGTTCACTGAACCGCAGCGCGCCAGGACATAGCGTCACTCCCGGGTGCGCAGCCAGCCGGTTAGGCTCATCCGCTCCCGCCCCGCGGGCAGAACCTCATGGAAAAAACGCTCGCTCCAGAAGACCACCATGCGACCGAACACCGGGGGAATGTCCCGTGCCGGACCGTCCCCGTCCTCCCCCAGGTACAGGCGCAGCGCACCGCCTTCCTCCGGGCTCCACCCCTCATTGAGATAGAGGATTACCGACACCTTCCGGTGGGAGACGCCCCGGAAGCGATCCAGGTGGCGCTCGTAGAACGCACCGGGCGGATACATCGCCAAGTGCCCCTCGAACTCGAACAGTCCCAGGTAGAACATGCGGTTGAACGCCAGGCGCAGACTGTCGACGACGCGCAGGTAGCGTGCCTGCGCCGGCGTCGCCCTTCCCTCTTCAAGCCATTTGACGTGGTCCTGACGGATGTCACCACGCAGTTGCCAGCTCTCTCCCACACCGATGCCGGCCCGCCGCAGCCGGTCCTTGCGCCACAGCCGCCGACACTGCCGGGCAAGCAGGCCCACGTCGGTGGGATCGATCAGACCATCGCATACGCACCATCCCTGGTCCGCCACCCGTGCTACCACCTCCTCGATCATTCCCTCGCCGGATACGGCGGTAACGACCTCCCGGTCCGCAAGCATGGTCGAGGCAGCGGGCGCCTTATCCGGCAACGGGCAATTCCTCCCGACGCACCAAACGCATCGTTTACGGCTACTCCTCGGCGCCGCCCTGCCCGTTCATCGCCACAAGGACGCTGCAATCCAGCAGGTCCAGCAGGGAGCGGCCGAGGGAACCGCGCCACCATCGGGCAAGAGGGCCATGGTGCCGGTGGCCGACCACCACCAGGTCCGCCTCGACTTCGCGCGCGATGCGGCTTATCTGGTCGGCCGGATCGCCCACGCCCAAATGTCCTTCGGCGGACAGGCCCCGCTTTCGCAGCCGGTCCAGGCCCTCCTGAATGACCTCGCGCACTTCCGCCTCGTCCTGTTCCAGCGCCTCCACCGGATAGACTCCCTCGACCATGGCGATTCCCGGTACATCGGGCATAACCGCCACCAGGTGGGTCTTGGCACCGCATAGCGTCGCCAGTTCCGCGCCCTGACGCAGCGCCACCCTACCCGTGCGGCTGCCGTCGAAGGCGAGCACAATCGAAGCGTACATACCCGACTCCTGCCTAACCCCTCAGTCTGGAGACAATCTACCTCCTGTAAGGACGGTACGTCATCCACGGGCCCCCGGTCGTTGCCCGTGGTTGACGTGAGCGGGCTCGTGATCGGTTACCATCTGTGACGCAATCAAAGCTGGATCGTCGGAGAATGATAATGGACAGGCCGAATCTTCTGCTGCTTCATGGCGCCCTGGGCAGCGGCAGTCAGTTCCGGGAGCTTGCCGAGACCCTGGCACCGCGTTTCACCGTTCATCACCCGGATTTCGAAGGGCACGGCGCCGCCGCCGATGCCGGACGCCCGTTCCGGACGGAGCACTTCGCGGAAAACATCCGCGCCTACATGGATTCCCACGGGCTGGCGCAGGCTCACGTGTTCGGCTACAGCATGGGCGGCTACGTGGCGCTCTACCTGGCCGCGCGGGACCCCGAACGAGTATCCAGCCTGATGACCCTGGCCACCAAAATTGCGTGGACGCCGGAATTCGCCTCCGGGGAGGTCCGCTTTCTCGATCCCGACAAGATCGCCGCCAAGGTTCCCGCCTTTGCGCAGCAGCTGGAACGGAGACACGAGGGTTTCGGGTGGCGCAATGTGCTGGCGGCCACCGAGGAGATGATGCGCAGCCTCGGGGAGAGCCCCGACCTGGACGACAACGCACTGGAGCGAGTGCGGCAGCGTGCGCGCATAGCCGTCGGCGACAGGGACCATATGGTCACGCTGGAGGAGTGTGCCGAGGCGTACCGCCACCTGCCCAGCGCCGAGTTGCAGGTGCTCCCCGGCACGCCCCACCCACTCGAGAAAGTCAATGTGAGTCGACTGGCCGCGGCGCTGGTGGATTTCTTCGGAGAATGACGGCAGTGGCGCCACCGCTGCGAAAACTGCACTCACATGGCACCACCGCCCCCGGGGACCGGAACCGTGAAAATGCATGCGAAAACAGTCGGCGCCGCGCCCGGCGGACCGGGTATCCGGTACCCTCGCGTCGCCGCTTATGCGTTCACCGCGCTTGCGGCGTTGGCGGCGATTGCCATCGTACTGGCGCCTCCGGCGGGCCTTCCTGCCCCCGGCGCCGCCGGGCTCGCCATCCTGTCCCTCGGTCTGTGGGCAACGGGCACGCTGCCCGAGTACGCGACATCACTGCTGTTCTTCCTACTGGCGATGCTCTTCGGTATCGCGCCGGCCGATGTGGTGTTTTCGGGCTTCGAATCCGCAGCGATATGGCTCGTCTTCGGTGGTCTGATACTGGGTGTGGCCGTCCGCCATACCGGTCTGGGGGAACGAATCGCAAATCGGGCAGCGGATGCTCTGCACGGCAGCTACTGGCGCATCGTCGGCGGCATTGTCGCGCTCGGCGTGGGTCTCGCCTTTCTGATCCCTTCCTCCATGGGTCGGGTAGTACTGCTCACCCCGATTGCCGTCGCCATGGCCGAACGCTTCGGCTTCGCCGAGCAGAGCCGGGGCAGAACGGGCGTCATCCTGGCCGCGGTCTTCGGCGCCAACGTCCCGGCGTTCTCCATACTTCCCGCCAATGTACCCAATATCGTGCTGATGGGGGCGTCGGAAAGGCTCTGGGGCTTCACGCCGGCCTACGGTCAGTATCTGCTGCTGCACTTCCCCGTCCTGGGGCTGCTCAAAGCCGCAGGTCTCGTCTCGCTGATCGTCTTTCTTTTCCGGGACAGGCCGAGTGAAACACCGACGGAAAGCCGCCGAACCGGGGCGCCGAGCACCGCCGAGAAGTCCCTCACCGGCGTCCTGTTGCTGGCCCTGGCCTTCTGGGCGACGGATGCGTTGCATGGCATTTCACCCGCGTGGGTGGCACTGGCCGCCGGACTGGCCTGCCTGCTCACCGGACTCGCACCGCCGGATACCGTCAACGCGCGGCTGAACTACGGGTCCATTTTCTTCGTCGCGGGGATTCTCGGTCTCGGCGCCCTGCTCGCCCACGCGGGCCTCGGCGCCTACCTCGCGCGCCACCTTCTCGCCGCCATGGAGCTTCATCCGGGTCATCCCGCGGTCAACTTCGCCGCCCTCTGCGTACTGGCCGTGGTTACAAGCCTGTTCACCACCGCCGTCGGCGTGCCCGCCGTTCTCACACCGCTTGCGGGGGAGATCGCGGAAGCCTCCGGCCTGCCGCTGCGGACGGTGGTCATGACCCAGGTCATCGGGTTCTCCACGATGATCCTGCCGTATCAGATCGCACCACTGGTGGTGGGTACCCGCATTGCCGGACTGCCCATGGGACCCGCGATACGGCTCTGTCTCGCCCTGAGCCTGTTCTCGATTGTCCTCCTATTGCCTCTGGACTTCTTCTGGTGGCGACTACTGGGCTGGCTCTAGGAGTCCGGGCGGTAGAAATCCCGGGGCTCTGACCGCGAGGCGAGTTCTCAGAGCTTGTGAAAGATTCGAACGCCCTCGCGAGAGTGTTCCCCGGCGCTTGCGGCCAGGCGCGCTACTACAGACCTTGGTGAGATCAGTGCCCGGGGCATCCGTGTTCCCTGTGCGGCGCCGGGAAAACGATGGGGTTCGCGGCGTTCACCGCACGCGGGCGTTTTCTTCGCAATGTCTCATTCGTAGGCCGGGATAAGCGCAGCGTTCCCGGCGTCGCATCGTGAGGGCTGCGGTGTGGTGA
>JASFMS010000317.1:0-3841 GCA_050117435.1 Ectothiorhodospiraceae bacterium
GCTCCGTGCCGGTATCGTTCACCGCCTCGCCAGCCTGCGGCCCCGCGGCTTCCGCCTCGGAACCGGAATCGCCCTTGCCCTGCGATCCCAGGGCACCGACAAGCACCCCGATTCGCCGCAGTTCCTCGGCGGTCATCGGAGGCTCAAGGGTTTCCATGATGAAGCGGCAGATCTCGGCCTGACTCCCGCCCATGTCCGCCGCCAGCATCTCGAGCGTATCGCGAAGCAGGCGGCAGTACGCCGCTTCGCGGGCCCTGTGGCCGCGTTCCGACTGGACAAGGATCGCCTCGACCCGCGTACGCACTACGGCGCCACGCGCTCCGTCGAGAAGCGGCTCCAATACCTTCAGGACACGCTCCACGACACTCTGCGTGCTGTCACCCTCCGCCAACGCCAGCCCCCCTCGTCGGCTAACACGGCCATTCGTCAGACGATTTCCCCGCAGGCCGTTTCCATGCCATTATGCTAACTAGTTAGCATAATACATAAAATGCAAAACACATTTTCTTCAGGCTGTATTGTAGTCGGGGTGACGTGGGCAGCCAGTACGGCGATCCGCAGGGGCGATCGGCGACGACCATCGCCGTAACCAGCGGAAAGGGCGGTGTCGGCAAGACGAGTCTTGCCACGAACGTCGCTATGGCACTCAGCGGCCGTGGCCACAGGGTCTGTTTGCTTGACGCCGACATCGGACTCGCCAACGTCAATATCCTGCTCGGCATTCAGCCCAGCGCCACCGTCGAAGATGTGCTGGCCGGCCGCGCCGAGCTTGAAAGTGTCGTCACCGAGGGGCCGGAAGGTCTGTCCATTATTCCCGCGGCCTCGGGACTGGAGCGTCTGGCCAGCTCTCCCAACGCCGGCGGTGCGCTGGTCGACCAGCTTCGCCGGCTCGAGCAGGCCTACGACTATCTGCTCGTGGACACGCCCGCGGGCATGGGGCCCGCCACCCGCAGCTTCGTGCGTGCCTGCTCGAACACGCTTCTGACCATAACACCTGAACCCACTTCCCTGACCGACGCTTTCACACTCCTCAAGGCGCTGCAGCGGGAAGGCTATGAAGGCCGGCTGTCCGTGGTTGTCAACATGTTGCCGCAGAATCAGGACGGCAGCCGCCTTTTCGAGCGTTTCCGCACCGCGACGCTGCGCCACCTCGGCATAGAGCTTGACTACCTGGGCGAAGTTCCCATGGACCGGGCGGTCACCGGCGCGGTGCTGAATCAACGGCCACTGCTGGTTTCGGCCCCGCAGTCCCCGGCGGCAAGACAGATCGTCGCCATAGCCGAACGCATACCCGAGCGCTTTCCGCCGCACCGGGGCAATCTGGAATTCTCCTCGTTCTGGGATACGGCGCCCCTGCCCACCGATTCCTCCCTACCGGTCACCGAGGAACCGGAAAGCGAGAAGTCCGAGGTAGTCACGCCACCGGAGGAGATGCGCGCGGTCGATGGGGCGGAGTCCCGCGATACCAGCGAGCTGACCCGCATCGGCGAACGAATCGAAAAGTTGCTGCTGGACAACGGCGCCGACGAAAGCGACGTCCGGCGCTTTTTCGCCCGCGTCGAGCGGGCATTCACCTCCCGCTATCAACGCCGGGCGAATGACATAAAGTCGCTCATCTACGAGGCGCTGCTGCACGATCAGCTCAGCGAGGCCCAGCACCGGGAGATCCTCGACGCGCTGCACGCGAGTTTCACCCAGCGCTATACCACGGGGCAGCCGGTAGGTGGCGGCGCTCGACAGATCGACACGGATGCGCTGAGCGACGGCGACCTCTACGCCCTGCTGCAACGCCTGCGGCCGACGGTCAGCGGCGAACCCGGTCTGGCGCGGGAGGTTCTATCGGACTGGATCACCGACGCCGTCGCAGCGCCGGACTGGCCGGAGGCCGCTTCCCGACACTTGGCCGAGGCCCTGGAAGCGGCTCACCAGGCCCGGTTCGAACGCCCCCTGTTCCATCGGGATGCGGCGTTGCGCGAGAACCTTGCCGAGCTTCGCGGAACCCTTCGGAACAAGCGGCATGCCCTGGAAAGAGCGCTCACCGAGGTCTGCGTTCTCCTGGACGAACATGCCGAAGTGGAACGCCGACTGCAGGCCCTGGAGCGGGAAGACGACGCCGTATCCACCGGCGGAGACGACTGACCTGCTACTGGCGACCGAATCCGCACCCGACCCGGAGAAGTTGAACACGTGAGCGCGATAGCGACGAACTCTTCAGCGCGTCCCTAGGCCTGGTCGTCGGCGCCCTCCGTGCCGTCGTCCGTGTCAAACAGAGGAACTCCACTGTCGCCTCCGGCCCCGCCGTTCTGACCGAGAAGCAACGCCAGCTCGCTCTGCTGACTCTTGCGACGCGCCGCCGCGGGCAGACTGACCTCCTTGGCGGGTGTCTCCGTGGCCTTGCCGAGATAGTGCCCCTGAACATAGTCCACGCCCAGGCGTCGCAGGGTCTCGAAAGCCGCCTCCGATTCCACGAACTCCGCGATCGTCTCTTTCCCCAGGCTGCGCGCGATGGAAATCATGTGGCGCACGAGCTCCTGGTCCATCGGGTCGTTCGCGACATTCACGATAAAGCTGCCGTCAAGCTTCAGGTAATCCACCGGAAAATGCTTGATGTAGTTGAACGTGCTGAATCCCGAGCCGAAATCGTCAAGCGCGAAGCGGCATCCCAGCGCCCGCAGACGGGCCACCAGCTCACGGCTGCGGTCCATGTTCTCGATGGCCGCCGTCTCCGTGAGCTCGAACACCAACCGCGTGGGTGAGACCCAGCTCATTTCCAGGCGTTTCGCCAGCAGGTCGAAAAGGTCGTGGTTGCGGAAGGCGTGGGCGGAGAGATTGATGGAGACGCTGACGCGTCCATCGTCCCGCGGCAACTCCGCGAGAAAATCAAGGGCCTTGTCCACCACCCACATATCCAGGTGGTGAATCAGGCCGGTCCGCTCGGCAACGGGAATGAATTCGCCGGGCATGTACACCCTGCCGTCACGGTCGCGCATGCGCAGCAGGCACTCGTAGTGTGTGATACGCCCGTCCAGAACCCGCACGATGGGCTGAAAACAGAAGAAGAAGCGATCATGCTCGACGGCTTCCCGGATACGGGGCGCCCAGGAATGATCCCGGCGCAGGTGCTCCAGCTCCGGGTCGTTGTCACTGTAGTGATGCACGCGGTTACGCCCGTGCTGCTTCGCCACGAAGCAGGCCTGATCGGCGTGCGCCATCAGGTCACTGGTGCACAGACTCTGCTCCCCGGGATCCAGATTCGCGACCCCGATACTGGCGCACGTCCGGTAGAAGCGGCCGCCATAGCAGAATCGGTAGACTTCCAGCTCCCGGCGAATCTCCTCGGCCCGCGCCAGTGCCTGATCGTTCGGCACGTTTTCCATCAGCACCGCGAACTCGTCGGAGCCGATGCGAGCAATGGTGTCCGTGGAGCCGGCATTGCGGCGCAGAATCCTCGAAACCTCGACGAGAAACTTGTCGCCCGCGTCATAGCCCTCCAGGTCATTGACAAGCTTGAACCGGTCCATGTCGATGAGCAGCAGCGAGCACGCGCGATGCAGATTGGAGGCCCTTAACACGGCCAGTTCCAGGGCCTCCTTGATTCGGCGGCGATTCCACAACCCGGTGAGCTCGTCGTGATACACCAGATGCTGAAGCCGCGATTCCATAACCCGAAGATTGGCGAGCTCCGACTCCAGATCCTGCTCCCGGCGCCGCAGATCGCGGCGTTCGGCCTGGGTGGAGAGCAGAAGGAGCATGCGGTGGGAGAGGTCGGCAGCATCGAGTTTCGAGGGCAGTACGTCCAGGAGGCCGCGCTCCCAAGCCGCCGCCACTTCCTCCGCGGTGG
>JASFMS010000318.1:0-3803 GCA_050117435.1 Ectothiorhodospiraceae bacterium
TATGCGCCTCTGGTGCGCAAACTGAGCAAGTCCGGCGGCCGCAATAACAAGGGCCGCATCACGACGCGACACCACGGCGGCGGCCACAAGCGCCGCTACCGCATTATCGATTTCCGTCGTGACAAGGACGGCATCGTCGGCAAGGTGGAGCGGCTTGAATACGACCCGAACCGCAGCGCGAACATCGCGCTCGTGCTCTACAGCGACGGTGAGCGCCGTTATATCATCGCGCCGCGTGGCCTGAAGGCCGGCCAGGCGGTGGTGTCCGGTACGGATGCACCGATTCGTCCGGGTAATGCCCTGCCGTTGCGGAACATCCCGCTGGGCACGCAGGTGCATTGCGTGGAAACCCGGCCGGGGAAGGGCGCACAGATGGCGCGATCCGCCGGTGCCGGCGTGCAGTTGGTGGCGCGAGAGGGTGCCTACGCGACGCTGCGTCTTCGCTCCGGTGAAATGCGCAAGGTGCTGGCGGAATGCCGCGCCACTGTCGGCGAAGTCGGGAATTCCGAACACAGCCTTCGGTCATTGGGCAAGGCCGGGGCGACGCGCTGGCGCGGTCGCCGGCCGACGGTGCGCGGCGTCGTGATGAATCCGGTAGACCACCCTCATGGTGGTGGCGAGGGGCGCACCTCTGGCGGCCGGCATCCGGTAACGCCGTGGGGCATCCCGACGAAAGGTCACAAGACGCGCAGCAATAAGCGGACGGATCGTTACATTGTCCGTCGCCGTAAGCGTTAACGGAATGAGAGGTATCTGAACCGTGCCACGCTCGATCCGAAAGGGGCCGTTCGTAGACTCGCACCTCCTGAACAAGGTGCAGGCAGCGGTCGACGCCAGCAGTAAACGGCCGATCAAGACATGGTCGCGCCGGTCCATGATCGTGCCCGATATGGTGGGCCTGACCATCGCGGTCCATAACGGCCGCCAGCACGTTCCGGTGCTGATCAACGAGAACATGGTTGGGCACAAGCTCGGTGAGTTCGCGTCGACCCGGACCTTCCGGGGGCACGCCGCGGACAAGAAGTCGAAGAGGTAAGGCATGGAGACGGCGGCTAGGCTCCGATACGCGATGATATCGCCGCAGAAGGCGCGGCTCGTGGCGGACCAGATTCGAGGTCTGTCGGTTGCGAAGGCGCTGGAAGTGCTTGAGTTCAGCCCCCAGAAGGGCGCGAGGATCGTGAAGAAGGTCCTGGACTCAGCGATTGCGAACGCCGAGCACAACGAGGGCGCCGACATCGACGAGCTTTCCGTGGCTCGGATCTTTGTCGACGAGGGCCCGATGTACAAGCGCATCCAGGCGCGGGCCAAAGGGCGCGCGACGAGGATTCTCAAGCGAACCAGCCACATTACGGTGGCTGTGGCCGAGCAGGAATAGAGGAAACGCCATGGGTCATAAGGTACACCCGACGGGATTTCGTCTCGGTATTACCGAGGGCTGGCGTTCCATGTGGTACGCCGACAGCGGTAGCTTCGGCGGCTACCTGAATACGGACCTGAAAGTTCGTAACTTCATCAAGAAGAAGCTCGCGCACGCGTCCATCAGCCGGGTGAAAATCGAGCGGCCGGCAAAGAACGCGCTCATAACGATCCACACGGCGCGGCCGGGGATCGTGATCGGCAAGAAGGGCGAGGACATTGAGCGCCTGCGCCGGGAGCTGGCGCGAATGATGGGAATCCCGGTTCACGTGAACATCGAAGAGGTTCGCAAACCGGAGCTCGACGCTCAGCTGGTGGCGGAGAACGTCGCCCAGCAGCTGGAGCGGCGCATCATGTTCCGCCGTGCAATGAAGCGTGCCGTGGGTAACGCCATGCGCCTCGGTGCGCAGGGCATCAAGGCGCAGGTCGGCGGTCGGCTCAACGGTGCGGAAATTGCCCGCTCCGAATGGTATCGCGAAGGCCGGGTGCCGTTGCATACCCTTCGTGCCGACATCGATTACGGCTTTGCCGAGGCTAAGACTACCTACGGCGTGATCGGCGTGAAGATCTGGATCTTCAAGGGCGAGGTGCTCGACGCCGACGCCGCACCGGCGCAGGGCAAGACGAAGCGCGGCGCCGCGGCAGCCGGCTGATTCAAGGGGACGTAAGCATGCTGCAGCCCAAGCGTACGAAATTCCGCAAACAGCAGAAGGGTCGCAACAACGGCCTGGCGACCCGCGGTGCGAAAGTCGCATTCGGGGAGTTCGGCCTCAAGGCGACCACCCGTGGTCCTGTGACGGCACGGCAGATAGAGGCCGGGCGTCGCGCGATCAACCGCCACGTCAAACGCGGCGGCAAGGTGTGGATCCGGATCTTTCCGGATGCCCCCATTACGGCGAAGCCTCTGGAGGTCCGTCAGGGCAAGGGTAAGGGCAACGTCGACCACTGGGCGGCCAAAGTGCAGCCCGGACGGGTGATCTACGAGATCGAGGGCGTGCCCGAGGATGTCGCCCGCGAGGCGTTTCGCCGGGCCGCGGCGAAGCTGCCGGTCCAGACCACCTTTGTGCATCGGCAGGTGTTGTGATGAAAGCGAACGAGCTGCGAAACAAGGGTACGGCGGATCTCAACCAGGAGTTGCTGGAGCGCCGCAAGGAGCAGTTCAATCTGCGCATGCAACAGGCGACCGGACAGCTGGCGAAGCCGCATCAGCTCAAGGAGGTCCGTCGCGAGATCGCACGGATCAAGACCGTGCTGAATGAGAAGACGAGGGCAGGCGAGACGTCATGAGCGAGCAGATGACCCGCAAGCGGACGGTAAGCGGCCGCGTGATCAGCAACCGGATGGACAAGACCATCACGGTCGCGGTGGAGCGCATGGTGCGCCATCCGCTTTACGGCAAGTACGTGCGCCGGACGACAAAGCTGCACGCGCACGACGAGAACAATGAGTGCCAGCAGGGTGACTGGGTCGCTGTGGAGGAATGCCGTCCACTGTCGAAGTCCAAGTCGTGGCGGCTGGTGAAGGTCCTGGAAAAGGCCGCCCAGTGAGAGTGTCCCGGAAGCGACGGGGCGTGGACGGATTGCGCATACGGAGCGAGTAGGTCGCCATGATTCAGATGCAGACACTGTTGAACGCGGCGGATAACAGCGGTGCCCGCCAGCTCCAGTGCATTAAGGTGCTGGGCGGTTCCCGCCGCCGCTATGCCGGGATCGGTGACATCATCAAGGTGAGTGTCAAGGACGCCATCCCGCGTGGCCGCGTCAAGAAAGGCGAGGTCTACAACGCCGTGGTGGTGCGGACCCGGCGCGGCGTGCGCCGGACCGACGGTTCGGTCATCCGGTTCGACGGCAACGCCGCGGTGTTGCTCAACAATCAGCTTCAGCCCATCGGGACCCGTGTCTTCGGGCCCGTGACGCGGGAGCTACGGACCGAGCGGTTCATGCGCATCATCTCGCTCGCGCCCGAAGTCCTGTAGGCGGAGGTAGAAATGCGCAAGATCAGAAAGGGTGACGAAGTCATCGTAATCGCCGGCAGAGACAAGGGTCGGCGCGGTCACGTGGTGCGGGTGCTCCCGGAGGCCGACCGCGTGGTCGTCGAGAATGTGAACATGGTGAAGAAGCACCAGAAGCCGAATCCTCAGCAGGGGGTCCAGGGCGGAATCGTCGAAAAGGAGGTGCCGATGGACATCTCCAACGTGGCGATCTACAACCCTGCCACCGGCAAGGCGGACCGCGTCGGTATCCGCGAAGAGGGCAACGACAAGGTGCGCTTCTTCAAGTCGAACAACGAGCTTATTGACTAGGGTGCCGTGATGGCGAGGCTGCGAGAGCTCTACAGAACGGAGATCACCAAGTCCCTTTCCGAGCGGTTCGGCTACTCCAACGTGA
>JASFMS010000319.1:0-3800 GCA_050117435.1 Ectothiorhodospiraceae bacterium
GGCCTTGTGCGCGGAGAAGCAGTAGAAATCACAGCCGAGTTCCGCCACGTTCACCGCCATGTGGGGCACGGCCTGGGCGCCGTCCACGAGAACCGGCACGTCCCGCTCGCGGGCGGCGGCCACCATATCGGCGACCGGATTGATGGTCCCAAGGGCGTTGGAGACATGGGTAACCGCCACGAACCGGGTGCGCTCGCCGATGCGGGCGCGGAACTCGTCCATGTCCACTTCGCCGTCGTCGGTGATCGGCGCCACCGCCAGCCGCGCGCCGGTCTGCTCGCAGAGCAACTGCCAGGGCACGATGTTGGAATGGTGCTCCATGGCGGTGATCAGTATCTCGTCGCCCGGCTGCAGGCGGGGACGCACGAAGCTCTGGGCCACGAGATTGATGCCCTCGGTGGTCCCGCGGACGAAAACCACCTCCCGGTGGTCAGGCGCTCCGATGAAGTCCCGCACCGTCTTGCGCACACCTTCGTAGGCCTGGGTGCTGCGCTGGGAGAGCTGATACACGCCCCGATGGATGTTGGCGTAGTACTCACGGTAGCAGCGGTCCACGGCCTCGATCACCGCCTCCGGCTTCTCGGCGCTGGCCGCACTGTCCAGAAACGCCAGCGGCTTGCCGTTCATGGGCCGCCGCAGAATCGGGAAGTCCGCACGCAGGCGCGCCACATCCAGCGGCTCGACGCCCTTTTCCAACGGATCGGCCGTGCTCATACCACCTCCCTCACCGTGTCGTCTCCCGGCAGGCGCCGGAAAAGCAGGCGCCGCACGTGGTCGTGCACACCCTGCAGCCGTATTCCGCGCAGCGTTTCGCTGGCGAACGCGAACGTGAGCATGCCCTGCGCGTCCTGCGGCCCGATGCCGCGGGAGCGCAGATAGAACAGGGCGTCATCATCCAGCTCACCGACGGTGGAGCCGTGGGCGCACTTCACGTCGTCGTTGTAGATCTCCAGCCGCGGGTTGGAGTGCGCCAGGGCGAGCTTGTCCAGCACCAGGTTGCGGTTCTGCTGCTGCGCGTCGGTCTTCTGGGCGCCCTCGAAAACCTTCACCAGGCCGTCGAACACGGTCTCCGAGCGTCCCTGAAGCACGCCCTTGAACAGCTGGCGGCTGGTGCCGTGCTCGGCGCGGTGGTTCACCCAGGTGTGGAAGTCCGCAAACTGCCGTCCCCGGGTCAGGTACAGGCCGTTCAGCGTTGCTTCCGCCCCCTGCCCGTCCAGATCGGCGTAGACGTCCGTCCGGGTCAGGCGGGCGCCCGCGCTCAGGCATTGCGCGGACAGATTGGCGTCCCGGGCCAGGTTCAGTTGGGCTACGGCCACGTGGGCGGTGCCTTCGCCCTCTTCCTGAAGGCGGTAATAGTCCACGACGGCACCCTGTGCCGCCGAAACCTCGGTCACCGGCACCACCAGGGCATTGGCGCTGTCGTCGCCGATGAAATGCTCCACTACCCGAAGCTCCGCCGTTTCTTCCGCGGCGACGGCAACGCGGGGGTAGACGGCGTGGCCGTCAGCGTCGCCGGTCGTGATATGCACCACGATAAGCGGGCGTTCCAGGACGGCACCGCGGGCGGCGTGCACGAATACCCCGTCACGGAACAGTGCGGTGTTCAGCGCCGCGAAAGGATGACCCTCGATATCGACTCGTGCACCCAGCACTTCCCGGAGACGTTCCGGCGCCTTCGCGCCGTACTCGGACAGCACACCCACGGTCACGCCGGCCGGAAGCTGACCCAGATCCGAGAGGGCGCCGTCGAGGTGACCGTCCACGAATACCAGCCGATGACCCTCGCCGAGGGCGCCGAGGCGCTCCACCAGCTCCGGCTTGACGGTGCCGGGAGCATCCATCGGGGGAAAGTGCCCGGCCGTTATGCTGCTCAGGTCGGTTTTGCGCCAGGCCTCCGCGCGCCGGGTGGGAAACCCCTGCGCCTCGAACGCCTCCATGCCCCGGCGCCGCAGCCCGGCGAGCCAGTCGGCCCCGGTTGCGGCGAGGGCGTCGTAATCCTTGCGGTAGTCGCTTTGGGTCTCAGCGATCGCTTCCATCCAAAAACCTCCAAAAACCGCCGCGGCGCGCGCCGCATTGCGGCTGCGTCCCGCGTGCGGCCCGGATTCCGAACGTTGCCGCGGCGCGACCCCGGTCGCGCCGCTCGTCTCGAGCCCGGGCTCAGGCCGCCTGTTCGTCGAACAGGGCGTAACCGCTGCGCTCCAGCTCCTCGGCCAGCGTCTTGTCGCCGGACTTCACGATTCGGCCACCCACCAGAACGTGGACTTGATCGGGCACGATGTGATTCAGCAGGCGCTGGTAGTGGGTAATCACCAGGAACGAACGCTCAGCGCTGCGCATGGCGTTGACGCCTTCGGAGACGATGCGCAGGGCGTCGATGTCCAGTCCCGAGTCCGTCTCGTCGAGGATGGCGAGCCGGGGTTCCAGCACCGCCATCTGGAAGATCTCGTTGCGCTTCTTCTCGCCGCCGGAGAAGCCCTCGTTCACGGGCCGCTGCAGCAGGGAATCGTCGAGCTTGACGGTCCTGGCCTTTTCCTTGATGAGCTGCAGGAACTCCATGGCGTCCAGTTCGTCCTCGCCGCGATACTTGCGGATGGCGTTCAGCGCCGCCTTGAGAAAGTACGTGTTGGACACACCCGGAATCTCCACCGGGTACTGGAACCCGAGGAACATGCCGAGACGCGCCCGCTCCTCCGGCGGCATCTCCAGGACGTTCTGGCCGTCGTAGAGCACCTCGCCGTCGGTCACCTCGTAGCGCTCGTCGCCGGTGAGCACTTTCGACAGTGTGCTCTTGCCCGAGCCATTGGGGCCCATTATCGCGTGAACCTCGCCAGGGTTGATGGCGAGATCGATCCCCTTGAGGATCTTGGTGCCCGCGATACTGGCGTGCAGGTTCTTGATCTCCAGCAGTGCCATTGGGTGATCTCCAGAATCTGAATCGAATTCGTGTTGCCGCTGTGGCCAGGGCGACGGGCTCTAGCCGACGGAGTCTTCCAGGGTGATCTCCAGAAGCTTCTGGGCCTCCACCGCGAACTCCATGGGCAGCGTGCGGAAGACGTCCTTGCAGAAGCCGTTGACGATCAGCGAGACCGCATCCTCGGTGTCGATGCCGCGCTGATTGCAGTAGAAGATCTGGTCTTCGCCGATCTTCGAGGTGGTAGCCTCATGCTCCACCTGGGCCGTCGGGTTCTGCACGTCGATGTACGGGAACGTGTGCGCGCCGCACTGATCGCCCATGAGCATGGAGTCGCACTGGGAATAGTTGCGCGCGTTCTCCGCCCCGGGCGTGATCCGCACCAGTCCGCGGTAGCTCTGCTCGCCGCGGCCGGCGGAGATGCCCTTGGAGACGATGGTGCTGCGGGTGTTCTTGCCCATGTGGATCATCTTGGTGCCCGTGTCCGCCTGCTGCCGACCGCGGGTCACCGCCACGGAGTAGAACTCGCCCACCGAGTTGTCGCCCTTGAGCACGCAGCTCGGGTACTTCCAGGTGATGGCGGAGCCGGTCTCCACCTGGGTCCAGGAGATCTTGGAGTTCCGGCCGGCGCAGAGTCCGCGCTTGGTGACGAAGTTGTAGATGCCGCCACGGCCCTCTTCGTCCCCCGGGTACCAGTTCTGCACCGTGGAGTACTTGATCTCGGCGTCGTCCAGGGCGACCAGCTCCACCACCGCGGCGTGCAGCTGGTTTTCGTCGCGCTGGGGCGCCGTGCAGCCCTCCAGGTAGGAGACGTGGCTGCCCTCTTCGGCGACGATCAGCGTGCGCTCGAACTGCCCCGTGTTGGACGCGTTGATGCGGAAATAGGTGG
>JASFMS010000320.1:0-3794 GCA_050117435.1 Ectothiorhodospiraceae bacterium
GGAACCCGCGGCTTCCTCCAAGGGCGAATATTCGTACAACGCCTGAAAGTGACCTTCAGGCGCGGTGTCGCCGATCCGAACGCCCCGAACGGTCACCCAGCTGTGACCTTCGAACATGCCGTCATCTTTTCGCACGCCGACGTGCAGCGTGACCGGATAGCCCATACGCGCCAGAAAGTGGCAGAGCGCCATGGACCTCCTGAGACAGGGGCGAGGGAAAAACGGGAGTCGAAAGATTCCTGTGCGGCAGACGCGCAGAACAATGCGAACCGCGCGCTCCATCGGCAGCGGCGGAATTCGGGAAGAGTCGGGAGAGACCGCCGGACGAACCGCCGACGCGAGGGACTGCCTGCGCAGGCGCCAGGATGCGGCGCAGAGCCACACTGCCACCCGCACCGCGAACCACCCCTCCGCGGCAAACCGGTAATACCGGGCCAGCATCCCGACCGGAGTGCTCACCGCAGGGCTCCGGCTGCCTGCGTGCTTTCCCTGCCGCATTGAACCCGGTTCATCGCCCCCACCCCGCCCTTGAGGTTGCGACTCCGTTGTCGGTGTGTCGCAAGTCCATCCTGAGTCCTGTTGCAAGTATAGGCGACTTCCCGGTCGCCGCGCGGGCGGCGCCCCTGTCACCTCAGGGCGACAGCGTTTCCCGCCAATGGGCTGTTCCCACCCCTGGGCGACGGCCCGCAAAAAGCCGGTGAAACACCGGGTGCCGCCCCCGGCAAGGCTTTCCACGGCGGGCGCCGGTCACGCCCGCACATTTGGCACAACCTATGCTTTGTAGTTGTTCAAGCCGCCGGGGTAACGCAGGAGCACGGAAGACACTACTGCTAACCCGGCGCATGGTTGAGCCAAAGGAGGGGTCCCGGATCGGACCATTCAGCGCCAATGCCGACACCGGTTTCGAACAGAATCTCAAACGCGCTTTTCGTTGTTGCCGTGGCGTTCCTGCTCTTCGTTGCGGGCGCCGTGGTGACCGTTGCCAAGCTGTTCCCGTCCGACTATATCCGCGACGCCTACCGCGGCGGGTACGCGCTCTACGACAAGCTCACGCGTCAGCTGGATCCGCTCAAATCCGACCTCTGGGCGCTGGCCGCCACGACGGAACGCGGCACCGTCGTCGATAACGCCGACCGCAGTTTCGCCGGCGTGACGCTGTACACTTCTGGCGACGGCCCCACGGCCCGGCTCGTATCCATGGACGGACACGTCATCCACCAGTGGAGCCGCAAATTCAGCAGCATCTGGGACAATACCGCCGCGGTACGCGACCCCGTCCCGGACGACCAGACCTACTTCCGCAAAGCCCACGTGTTCCCGAACGGCGACCTGCTGGCCATCTACATCGGCGTTGGCGACAGCCCCTATGGCTACGGCATGGTCAAGCTCGACGCGGACTCCAACGTGATCTGGAAGAATCTCGACCACTTCCACCACGATTTTGCCGTGGCGGATGACGGCCGTATCTACGGGCTTACCCACGGCTACCGCAAACGTCCCCTGGAAGGCGCCGACCAGTTCACCCCGCCTTTCCTGGACGACTACCTGGTAGTCCTCTCCCCCGACGGCACCACCACGAAGAAGATTTCCCTGCTGGACGCCGTGAACCGCTCCGACTACCGCCGCTACCTCTGGCGCATCGCCTACTACAGCATGGAGGATCCGCTCCACACGAACGGCGTCGACCTGCTGAGCGCCGATGACGCCAGGGCGCTGCGCCGGAAGATCCCCGCGGCAGCCGAGGGACAGGTGCTGCTCTCGTTCCGCGAACTCGCCTCCGGCAGCGTCGCCCTGCTCGACCCGGAGAAGGAGGAGGTCGTCTGGGCGTACCGAGGCCCCTGGCTCGCCCAACACGACCCGGACATCCTGCCCAATGGCGACCTTCTGGTCTTCGACAACCGGGGCCATTTCGGCCAAGGCGGGAAGTCCCGGGTCATCGAAGTCGACCCCGCCACCGGCGGGATCGTCTGGACCTACAGCGGCAATGACCGGCGCCGACTGCACAGCCTGATACGGTCCGCCCAGCAACGTCTGCCCAACGGCAACACCCTGATCACCGAGTCCGACGGCGGCCGCCTGCTCGAGGTGACGCCGGACGGAGACATCGTCTGGGAATACGTAAATCCGATCCGCGCCGGTGATCACGAGCAACTGATCCCCGTGGTCAGCTGGGGACAGCGCATCGACACGGCATCACTGACGGCGCGCTTCCGCGCCAGTCTTCAGCAACGGACAGCGGCAATGGAGGTAGAGAAATGAACAGTCAGCGATTCGCCGTCGTTATCATCTCGGCTTTGGCCCTGGGTGTCAGCAACAGCGCCCTGGCCTACGTGGGCCCGGGCGCCGGACTGAGCCTGCTGGGCGCGCTCTGGGGCCTGCTCATCGCCGTCGGCGCCGCCCTCGGCTACGTCCTGCTCTGGCCGCTACGCCGCATGCGCAAGCGGCGCCAGACTGCCGCCGAGGCGGGCAGCAACGCAAACGCGCAGACCTCGGCCGCCAGCGGCGGCACAGACGCCGCCGCCCATTCCGCGAATCGGAACGACGCCTCATGAAACGGCCCTGCGTTGCCGGGTTGTAGAGCGCTGAGCGATGGCGATACTGGACTTCCCCGCGCCCCTGCTGACGTGGTTCGACGTCCACGCGGCGGCAGCCGTTCCGGCGACCTTGCGCCTTGTGATCTGGGGCGCCATCGGTGCGCTGGTATCCATGGGGCTGTACGTCCTGCTATCCCCCCAGGGCCGCATTGCGCAGGGGAAGCGGGAGTTGGCCGAGGCGCGGCAGCGCCTGGATGCCTACGACGGCGACTTCGCCGGGGGCTGGCCGCTGATCAAGGCGATGCTGGGCGTCGCCCTGCGCCAGGTCGGCCGCGTCTCCCTGCCCGCTATCGTGGCGTCGCTGCCGCTGCTCTCGCTGCTCGTGTGGGTGAGCACGTCGTTTGCCTATGCCTACCCGCCCCGCGGTGAGACGCCGGTCATCCATACATCGCCGCCGCACCTGAATACCCGCTGGGTACCGCCGCCCGCCGGCTCGTCTCAGCCTCCCCATGTGCTGGTGGCGGACAGCGGAATGCAGCAGATGATTGCCGACATTCCCCTGGCGGCACCAGTCCCCGTCGTGCACAAGCGGCAGTGGTGGAACGCCATGTGGGGCAATCCGGCGGGCTATCTGGGCGCGGACAAGCCGCTGGACTGGGTGCGCGTCGAACTGCCGCGACAGCACTACCTCGGTTTCGGTCCGGAGTGGTTGCGGGGCTGGGAGTTCACCTTCTTCGCCTCGCTGGTCGCGGTGTCGGTCATCGTGAAGGTCGTGGCGAAAATCGAGTGACACGGGGAAGGGAGCCAGAGCCATGAGTCAAACGCAACCTGGCGATACGTTCCACGTCGACCCCTGGGTGCACCATCTGAGCACCCTGGTCAGCCGGTATCCGCGTCTATGGGCACAACTCGGCAACCTTGAAACCCGCCTGCTGAGCGAGTCCCTGGAAGGCATTGAAGTCCGCGCGCCCATCTACGTGACAGGTCTCGCCCGCTCGGGCAGCACACTGCTACTGGAAATCCTGGACTGGCATGAACAGGTGGCTACTCACCGCTATCGGGACTTTCCCTTCCTGCTCACCCCCTGCGCCTGGAACGGCTTCCTGAATCGCGTACCCGGTCGAGCCGGCGCGGAACCGGCCGAAAGGACCCACAAGGACGGCATCATGGTCACCCCCGAAAGCCCCGAGGCCTTCGAGGAGGTGCTGTGGATGGCCTTCTTCCCCGAACTGCACGACCCGACACGCAGCGCCGTGTTGA
>JASFMS010000321.1:0-3793 GCA_050117435.1 Ectothiorhodospiraceae bacterium
TGCCCGAGCTTGAGCGCGGAGTCCGGGTTGCGGTGCACGAACACCTGCTCGACAGCGACCTCCGAGGGGTTGAACTGGTCGATGATCTCGCTGACCTGCTCGAAAATGGCGCGCAGGCGCTCCGGAAAGGCCCGGCCCCCGATCCGGATGACGCCGCTGGTCACGTAGGACGGTTCGGCGCCGATTTCGATAATGCCGTAGCCGGTGACGCGTGAACCCGGGTCGATACCCAGGATCCTGCGCGGCCGCGCGCCGGGAGCCGCGGTCAATGCCTCAGGCCTCCTCGAACGCGGACTCCTGGATGTCCGCGTTGGTGTACACGTTCTGCACGTCGTCCAGATCCTCAAGGCGCTCGATGAGCCGAAGCGTCTTGCGACCGTCGTCGTCGCCCACCTCCACAGTGGTCTCCGGGCGCATTGTCACCTCGGCATCGGCGGGCTCCAGCCCGGCGGCTTCCAGTGCATCCTTCACCGTGTGGTAGTCCTCCGGCGCGGTGAGCACCTCCAGGGAGCCGTCGTCATTATTGGCGATGTCCTCCGCGCCGGCTTCCAGCGCGGCTTCCATGATGCGGTCTTCGTCGCTCTCCGGCGGGAAGAGGATCACCCCGGTGTGCTTGAACATGTACGCCACGCAGCCGTCGGTGCCCAGGTTGCCGCCATGCTTGCTGAAGGCGTGGCGGACCTCGCTGACCGTGCGGTTGCGGTTGTCCGTCATGCAGTCGACCATCAGCGCCACACCGGACGGGCCGTAACCCTCGAAGCGGGCCTCTTCGTACGTGACGCTGTCATCGGTGCCCGCGCCGCGCTTGATCGCCCGTTCGATGTTGTCCTTGGGCATGTTCACGGCCAGCGCACGGTCGACGGCCAGCCGCAGGCGCGGGTTGCTCTCCGGCTCGGGCCCGCCCATGCGTGCGGCAACGGTGATCTCGCGGATCATCTTGGTGAATATCTTGCCCCGCTTGGCGTCCTGTGCCTTCTTGCGGTGCTGGATATTGGCCCATTTACTGTGTCCTGCCATTCATCACCCTTCAATGTCGTTGAGCTGCAGACCGGTGCGCCGGCTGTCACAACCGACGGCGGCGGCGTTTGCACGGCTTCCCGGTCGGGGGCGTCGGTGTGTGCCAACGCGGCCCCGTGTTGACAATCGGCATAGCCTACCATGAGGCGTTCCCGGGCCTCAGCCACCCGTCACCGGCCGCATCTGCTCCAGATCCAGTGTGGCGCGCCGGCCAAGGGCGGTGCCGTTGTGCTCGAGCCACTGGGCGGCACGGTCGCGCCCCAGGTCGCGCAGCTGCGTGAGGTGGGTCCAGTCGGTGTTCATCGAGCTGGACTCGTCCTTGTCCGCCAGCGCTCCGTTGGTGTCGATGCGGTGCCAGCGCACCTGCGGCAGCCCGGCGAGCCTGCCAAGCAGCCCGGAGCGGCGGGGCAGCTGGGCGAGGGTTTCAAGCTCCCGAAGCTGGCCGGCGTTGAAGCCGATCTCGTTGATTCGGGCAGCAATGTCGGACGCGGTTCGGGGGTAATCGTCCCGGCGCACCGGGTTCAGCTGCACGAGAATCAGGTCGCCGCGCGGGCACAGTCGTGCCAGGGGCAGCAGCGGTGGATTCGCGGCGTAGCCCCCGTCCCAGTAGTGCTCGCCGCCGATCTCCACGGCGTGGAACAGCAGCGGCAGACAGGCGGAAGCCTCCAGCGCCTGCTCGTTGATGCTGGTGTTGTCGAAAAGCCGCAGCCGGCCAGTATGCACGTTGGCGGCGGACACCAGCAGCTGCGGCGCCTGTGAATGCCGCAGGGCGTCGAAGTCTACGCTGGCGCGCAGTATGTTGCCCAGCGGGTTCATCCCCATCGGGTTGAACTGGTAGGGCGAGGCGACTCGCGTCAGCGCCCGCAGCATCAGCAGGCCCGAGGACCACGCCGAGGCCACTCCCGGCTGAAAGCCGCCGAGCCCCGCGCTCGAGCTCACCCGGCGCCAGAACTCGTGCAGCGCATAGCGCGCACCCTCGTGGCGGTCTTCCACCCAGCCGCTGGCAGCTACCACGGCGTTCATCGCGCCCGCGCTCGCGCCGCTCAGCCCGGCGACGCGAAGCCAGCGTTCCTCCAGCAGGCGGTCCAGTATTCCCCAGGTGAAGGCGCCATGGGCGCCGCCGCCCTGCAGGGCGAGCAGGAGCGGGACCGTGCGGCGCCGGAAGACGCGCGGCAGGCCCGGCCGGGTTCCTCGTTGTTTCCTCAGCGGGTTCACGGTAGTCACCACAGCTCGCTTGCGGCAGGTTGGCAGGATTGACGGTTTCGGTCGGAGTCAAAGCTCCACTGAGAGCTTGTGAAAAATCGCCCACCTACCGCGATCGCCCCCCGAGCGCCGGCGGCTAGGCGCGCGAGGACGCTATCGCTACGGCGATCGAATGTTTCACACGCTCTGAGCGGGCCAGGGAAACGCTGCACCATTCCCGAGCGCCGCTGTGCCGCCGCCGACCACCTGGGTCAGTACTCATTCGGAACGGAGCCGACTCCGATCAGAGTGGGTACTGCGTTAGGGTGTCAATGGCTCGCGCGGATGGTTCAGCGTATCCCTAGTAGGACACAAAGCCTTCAGTGAATCGATCCCGGGTCGACATAATGAGTAACGCTTCGCACATTCCGTGCCGCTAAATGGCATATTCCGTATTCATTAGTTCGCATCGAAGAAACCGAACGAGAGAGTGAACAGGCGATCATGTCAGCCACCGTATCCACAGACATGCTGGAAGGCGTGATTCCCCTTCGGGAGCTTGACGAGGAAGCCCTGGAGATTCTCGCCGGCGAGGCCGAGATCGAAGAGTTTCCGCCCAAAACGGTGATCTTCCGGATGGGCAGCGCGGACGACTGGACGCGCTACGTGCTCTCCGGGGAGGTCATTCTGGCGGAGGGGCCCGGCTCACAGCGCAGCGTCCTGGGCATGGGCAATGCCGGCGTCGCCGAGGAACCGCTCGGGATGGAGGCGTCCCACTCCGTCAGCGCGGTGGCGCGCACCGAGGTCAGGCTCATCCGGCTGCCCACGGCACGAATCGAGCAGTTGCTGGAGGATCATCGGCTGCCCGACTACGACGTCAGCGCCGTGGAAGAGGGGCAGGGGCCGGCGGGGGATCAGTTGTTCTACCAGCTGGTGCAGGATCTTCTGCAGGACCGCCTGGAGCTGCCCAGTATGCCGGACATTGCCGTGCGGGTTCGGCAGGCCATCAACGACCCGGAGACAGGCGCTCCCGAAGTGGCGAAGATCCTTCAGGCCGACCCGGTGGTGGCGGCCCGCCTGATGCAGGCCGCGAACAGCGCCATGTACACGGGCAAGGCATCCGTGGACAACCTCAACGCCGCGATCGTTCGGCTCGGGCTCAAGAATGTGCGCGAGCTGGTCATGGCGGTGACCATGCGAGAGGTTTTCAAGGCGAAGAACGCGTTACTGAAGAAGCGCATGGTGGAGCTGTGGATGCACAGCACGCTGGTAGCGGCGATCAGTTCGGTGCTGGCGCGCAAGCTCAAGGGGTTCGATCCCGACCGCGCCCTGCTTGCGGGCCTGGTGCACGACATCGGCGTCGTGCCGATGCTCAACAACGCCGGCGAATACCCCGAGCTGGCCGAGGACCCGGCGGGGCTGGAGTCCACGATCAGCAGTTACCGGGACCAGGTGGGCGGCATGATCCTGCGCCGCTGGAATTTCCCGGAGGAAATGGTCGCCGTGGCCCTCGAGGCGGAGAGCTGGGAACGTGAACACGACGGTCCGGCGGATTATGCGGATCTGATCATCGCCGCTCAGCTTCAGAGCTACG
>JASFMS010000322.1:0-3789 GCA_050117435.1 Ectothiorhodospiraceae bacterium
TTTCTCTATGTGTGGCGCGCCCGAGAGGATTCGAACCTCTGACCTTCGGCTCCGGAGGCCGACGCTCTATCCAGCTGAGCTACGGGCGCTTTGTGATCGGTGCTGATTGTAACGCAAGGCGGCCTGCTTGGGGCGCCGGCCTCGCGTGGTTGGCGCCTGCCCCTTGGGGCGCGCCTTGGCCTTTTCGAACTGTGTCGGCCGGCGCGTGGTCAATCCCGACCACGCAACGAGCCCCGTAGAGTACCGCGAAGCGGCCGTCGATTCCAAGCGGGAAAAGCGGGCGACGTCCTTATAGTTTTCGCCTCAACGCTTTACCGCTATACTCTGTGCCCGGTTTTGCCTGGGGCCCCGAGCCCCCAATCCCGCAAACAAAGGGCAGGCCCTCCGGGGTTCCGGTACTTCCAGACGAATCAGGGGGACGCGGTGAGTCGCGAGCAGGACAGAATCTTCATTCGTAATTTCGTGGGCGTCATCGCCCTTCTGATCGGCGTGACGATCGCGCTTATCACGATTGCCAACAGCCTGTTCCACGGCAACGAGCAGGCCGTTCAGGAGCTGGCCAAAGAGCGGGCGGAAAAGAATCTTGAGCCCGTGGGCAAGGTCAGACTGACCGGTGAGCCCATGCCCGAGGTGGCGACGGCTTCCTCCGGCGGCGGCGCGGAAGCGAGCAGCGGGCCGCGCAGCGGTGAGCAGGTGGTGCAAGCCGTATGCGCCGCGTGTCACGAGGGCAACTTCATGAACGCCCCTCAGGTCGGCGACAAGGCCCAGTGGCAGAAGCACGTTGGCAAGGGCATGGACACCCTGGTCAACCACGTCAAGAACGGCTTCGGCAACATGCCCCCCCAGGGCGGCCAGGTCAGCGACGAAGAGATCCAGAACGCCATCAAGTACATGGTGGAGGATAAGACCGGTCTGAGCCTGAAGTAGATTGATTCAGGACTGAAGGACTAAGGGACTGAGTGGGGCGCCTCGGCAATTCGCATCACCTTTCCGGGGTTCATGGTGCTGCCGTCAAGATGGACATACGCCGGAATAATGCCGAGGCCGTTTCTGGCGTACCCTGCCGAGGGGGCCGACGCCCCCTCAGCACCGCAACGTGGCCGCCGCAAAGAAAATTACTTGACAATCAATCCGTTGCGGCCATGCTGCCTTTAGTCCTTTAGTCCTTTAGTCCTTTAGTCCTTTAGTCCGTCCCACCCAACAACAGCGCCTCCGCCTTCTCCAGATTCTCCGGCGTGCCGTAGAGCACCAGAACGTCCCCGGCTACGAGCAGCGTCTCCGGGTCCGGCTGGGGACCGCGAATGCCGCCGCGGCGCACGGCGGTTACCTCCACGTCGATTTCGTCCAGTCCGGTGGCGGCGATCCGCTTACCCACTGCGTTCGCCCGCTCGGGCAGCGTGACCGCGTGAAGCTGTTCCCGGAAGCGGTCGGCTTTCTCCAGGTCGACCCGCTCCTCGCCGTGGAAGTAGCCTTTCAGCAGCCGGTAGCGGTCGGCTCGCACGTCCCTGACGTAGCGGAAGACCTTGGACATGGGCACTTCCAGCAGGGCCAGGGCATGGGAGGCGAGCATCAGGCTTGCTTCCAGTATCTCCGGCACGATGGCGGTGGCGCCCGCATCCTGAAAACGCGCCAGCCAGACGTCGTCGCGGGTGCGAACCAGCACCGGGATGTCCGGGCGAACCTCGCGGGTGTGCTCCAGTACGGTCAGCGCGGCCGTGGGGTCATCGAAGCTGATGACCACCATGCGGGCCTGTTCCAGCGCGGCGGCCATCATGATTTCCCGGCGGGCGGCGTCGCCGAAAGTCACTCGGTCTCCGGCGGCCTGGGCCTCGCGCACCCGCGCCGGATCCAGGTCCAGAGCCAGATAGGAGAAACCCTCGCGCTCCAGGAACCGGGCCACGTTCTGCCCGGTGCGGCCGTAACCGCAGATGATCACGTGAGCCTTCAGGGAATGGGCCATGTCGGCGACCTCGCGCTCGGCGGCGGAGCCGCGGGGGGCGCCATCGGCTTTGGCCAGATGATGGGCGACGATTTCGTTGTGTCTCACCAGCAGCGGCGCGAGCGCCATGCTGACGACGATGGCGGCGAGTACGATCTGACTGGCCAGGGGGTCGATCAGGGACGCTCCCAACGCCAGGGAGAGCACCGCGAAACCGAACTCGCCGCCCTGGCAGAGAATCACCCCGGTACGAACCGCCACTCGCCGGTCGGCCCCGGAGAGCCGCACCAGGCCATAGATCAGGGTGGCCTTGAACAGCATCAGCGCAGCCACCGCCAGCACTACCCAGTGCAGGTTGGCCGCGAGAACCCGGACATCGAGCAGCATGCCCACGGTGATGAAGAACAGGCCCAGCAGTACGTCCCGGAACGGACGTATGTCGGCTTCGATCTGATGGCGGTATTCCGTCTCCCCCAGCATTATCCCCGCCAGGAACGCGCCGAGGGCGAGCGACAGGCCCGCCAGATGGGTGGCCCAGGCGGCGGCGAGCGCCACTAGTAATACCGCTAGGGTGAACAGTTCGTTGGAGCGTGCCGCCGCCACTTCGTGGAACAGGGGGCGCAGAGCCGTGCGGCCCAGCCACACCATGAGGAGAAATACGCCGATGCCTTTGGCCATGGCGAGTGCCATGGTAGGTGCCAGGCCGGGTCCGCGATCCGCGTCGCCGGCGAGAATCGGGATCAGGATGAGCAGTGGCACCACCGCCAGGTCCTGGAAGAGCAGGACGCCCACGGACTGGCGCCCGTGGCGGGTATGGATCTCCAGTTGCTCGGTGAGCTGTTTGGTCACGATGGCGGTGGATGACAGCGCCAGGGCGCCGCCCAGCACCACCGCACCCTCCCAGGACACGCCCAACGCCCAGGCCGCCACGCCACAGGCCGCGCTGGTTACCAGTACCTGTGCACCGCCCAGGCCGAGTACGGTCCAGCGCATGGCGCGAAGCTGGGGGAAGGAGAATTCCAGTCCGATGGTGAAGAGAAGAAAGACGACGCCGAATTCGCCCAGTAGCCGGACCTCCGAGGAGTCGTCGATCAGTCCGGTGGCCGACGGCGACAGGGCGACGCCCACGGCAAGGTAGCCGAGTATCGGCGGCAGCGTCAGCCGGCGCAGCAGGGCCACCACCAGCACCGACGCAGTTAGAAGGATCAAGACGTCCTGAAGCGCGTGCACGCCGGTTTCGTCCCTCCGAGAAGTTTGGGTCGCGCCTCATTCTACCTGTCCGCAGCCCGCGGCCCGAGGGAACCGCCCACCCGAATACTACGCGTGGCGGGCTCCCGCGGAGCTGCGCGTCGGTCCCAGACGGTGTCGATAGCCGATGGCCTCGGCCAGGTGGGCGGTCTGGATGGTCTCGCTGGCGGCCAGGTCGGCGATGGTGCGAGCCACCCGCAGGCAGCGGTGATAGGCGCGGGCGGAGAGTCCGAGGCGCTCCAGGGCCTGCTCCAGCAGGCGGGAACCGTTTTCGTCCACCGCGCAGCTGGTGTCCAGTTCCGTCGGAGACAGCGCGGCGGCAGGCTTGCCGTCACGGTTGAGCTGGCGCTCCCGGGTGGCGACGACGCGGGCGCGCACCGCATTGCTGGGCTCGCCGCCCTCGCTGCCTCGAAGCTCGGCGGCGGTGAGTCGGGGTACCTCCATGAACAGGTCGATGCGATCCAGCAGCGGCCCGCTGATGCGGCCCTGGTAGCGGGCGATCTGTTCGGGCGTGCAGCGGCACTCGGCCGTGGGGTCGCCCTGGTACCCGCAGGGACAGGGGTTCATGGCGGCCACCAGCTGAAAGGCCGCCGGGTATTCCA
>JASFMS010000323.1:0-3778 GCA_050117435.1 Ectothiorhodospiraceae bacterium
TTAACTAATTAACAACCGTCTGATCCGGTCCCCTAATAGGGCGCCTCCACGTCCTCCATCGCCACGTAAACGCTCTTCAGCCGCGTGTAGTGGTCCAGCGCCCGGCGGCTGTTTTCCTTGCCGATGCCGGACTGCTTGAAGCCGCCGAAGGGCATCTCGATGGGCGTGAGGTTGTAGTGGTTGATCCAGCAGATGCCGGCGTCCAGGGCGGCCACCGTGCGGTGGGCGCGGGTGAGATCGCGGGTGAACACGCCGGCGGCGAGGCCGAAATCCGTGGCGTTGGCGCGGCGGATGACCTCGTCCTCGTCCCGGAACGGGAGGACCGACATGACCGGGCCGAAGATCTCCTCGCGGACGATGGTCATGTCGTCGCTGCAGTTGCCGAATACGGTGGGGGCGATAAAGCTGCCACCATCGCAGCCCGGAACCTGAACCCGTTCGCCGCCGATCAGGAGTTCGGCACCTTCCGAGCGGCCCTTGTCGATGTAGGCCAGAACCTGCTCCGCGTGTTCCGGTGAAATCAGGGCGCCCACATCCGTGGACGGGTCCAGCGGATCGCCCACCCGCATGGCGCGGGTACGCCGGAGCAGCCGTTCCAGAAAGTCGTCCAGCACGGACTCGTGGACGAACACCCGCGTGCCGTTGGTGCAGATCTCGCCCTGGGTGTAGAAATTGCCCAGCATCGCGCCGCCGACGGCGTTGTCCAGGTTGGCATCGTCGAAGACGATGAGCGGCGACTTGCCGCCCAGCTCCACCGTGACGGCCTTCAGCGTACCCGCGGCATCGCGGATGACCGCCTTGCCCGTACCCACCTCGCCGGTAAGGGACACCTTGGCAATGTCCGCGTGGGTCGTCAGGGCCCGGCCGGTTTCCGCGAAGCCCTGCACCACGTTGAAGACGCCGTCCGGCAGCCCCGCTTCGGTGAAGAGCTCCGCCAGACGCAGCGCCGACAGCGGCGTCAGCTCGGCGGGCTTGAACACCATGGCGTTGCCGGCCGCCAGCGCGGGGGCGGACTTCCAGCAGGCGATCTGCAGCGGATAGTTCCAGGCACCGATGCCGGCGCACACGCCCAGAGGTTCCGGGCGGGTGTAGAAGAAACCTCCGGGTACGCTCTGGTATTCGCCCTGCACGGATGCCGCCTGACCGGCGAAATACTCCAGGCAATCGGCGCCGGAATCCACGTCCGCCTCCGGCGTCTCGGCAATGGGTTTGCCGCCGTCCAGGGTCTCCAGGCGAGCCAGTTCGTCCCGGTGTTCCCGCAGGAGATTGGCCGCCCGCAGCAGCACGCGGCCCCGCTCGGCGCCGCTCATGGCGGCCCAGCTGTGCTGGCCGGCGCGGGCGGCGGCGACGGCGCGGTCCACGTCCTCGTCACCGGCCCGGGCGACGTGCGCGATGACTTCCCCGGTGGCGGGGTTGCGGGTCTCGAAGCGTTCGCCGCCGGCCGCGGGCTCGTGGCGGCCGCCGATGTAGAGATCGCTGTCAGGCTGCGCCGTCATGGAGGAGCTCCTTGCCGTTAAGAGTCAGTTGTGTGAACAGGTAGTCCCGGGCCAGCTCGCGAGCCTGGGCGAAATCGATGCCGCCGGTCCTGAGCGAGGCCCGAAGCCACAGGCCGTCGATGAGCACGGACAGGCCGGTGGCGATACGCACCGCGTCGTCCCGCGGCACCAATTGGTTCAACGCAAACAGAAGGTTGCTGCGCAGGCGGGAGGCCACGACGCGCTGTACCCGCGCCAGGCGCGGGTCGTGATTTACCCGGGACCAGAAGGACAGCCAGCCGCTGACCACCTCGGGGTGCGCCTGACTCTCGTTGAAGTTGGCCCGGATCACAGCCAGTGCCCGCTGGCGGGCGCTGTGTGCGCCCTCCAGTTGTCGCCGGAACTCCGCTCCCAGCTCCCGGGCGAGGTGCCGGAAAGTACTCTCCAGCAGGCCGGATTTGTCGTGGAAATAGTGGGCAACGAGCCCCGTGGAGGTGCCGGCGCGGCGGGCGACCTTGGACAGGGTTGTCCCCTGGAGACCCTCCTCGTGAATGATCTCCAGGGTCGCCTCGATGAACTGTCGTTGCCGTATCGGCTCCATGCCCACCTTTGGCATCCGTCTACCCCTCTGCGGTAACCAATTGGCGAGCATGATATTTGATATTGATTGAACGTTCAATTAACCTTCTGCCTACCGACAACGGCTACACTCCGCCAGTTTCCCGGTGGCCACCAGTGCCACCGCGCGGGGTGGCCATGAGCTGATCAAGGGGGAATTGCATGTTCAGGCAACGAATGCTCGCAGCCGTGGTAGCGCTATCGGCGCTGTTTGCCGCCGGACAGCACGTGGCTGCGCAGGAACCGGCGGCCTGCCGCGATGTGGGCCTCGCGAACGTCAACTGGACCGGCGTTACCGTCAAGTCGGAAACCATGGTGACCCTCCTGAACGCCCTGGGGTACGACGCCCACCTCACCACCGCATCCGTTCCCATTGCCTTCCAGGCTGTCAGCAGCGGCGAGCGGGATTTCTTCCTTGGGCTGTGGCTGCCGACGCAGAAGAGCATGATTACGCCCTTTCTGAAGGATGGCACCATCGACAAGGTGGTGGCCAACCTGAAGGGGGCCAAATACACGTTGGCTGTTCCCACTTATGTCTGGGAGGCCGGGGTGAAGGACTTCTCCGATCTGAACAAGTACCGCGACCGCTTCGGTGGCCGCATTTACGGGATCGAGGCCGGCAACGACGGCAACCAGATCATTCAGAGCATGATCGACGACGACGCATTCGGCCTGGGCGACTGGGAGCTTATGGCATCCTCCGAGGCCGGCATGCTGGTGCAGGTGAAGCGCTCCGTGCCCAAGCGCGACTGGGTGGTCTTCCTCGGCTGGGCGCCGCACCCGATGAATCTGAACATCGACATGAAATACCTCACCGGCGGCGAGGACTACTTCGGGCCCAATCAGGGTGGCGCCACCGTATACACCGTGGCCCACTCCGGATACACGAAGAAATGCCCCAACGTCGGTAAGCTGCTCGAGCAGTACCGCTACAGCGTGGATGAGCAGAGCCTGGCGGGTGAGTACGTCATCAATCAGGAAATGGAGCCCGCGGAAGCCGGCCGCAAGTTGATGAAGGGCCACCCAGAGCTGCTCCGGCGCTGGCTCTCCGGCGTGAAGACCTTCGATGGCAAACGGGATGCCCTTCCCGTGGTGAAGGAAGCGCTGGGTCAGTAGCGGGATGAATCCGAGGAAATAAAGAAAAGGGGGGCCGGTAACATCGCCGGCCCCTTTTTTGTTCGGTGGGTGAGGGGAATCAGGGCGTTTCGCCACTGCGTTGCCGGTCTCGGGCCCTGAGGTTGAGCGCTTCCACCGCCGCGGAAAACGCCATCGAGAAATAGATGTAGCCTTTCGGGATGTGCATGCCCATCCCGTCCGCCACCAGTGCCACGCCGATAAGCATCAGAAAGGCCAGCGCCAGCATCTTGACCGTGGGGTGCTTTTCGATGAAGCGGCTGATCGAGCCGACCATCACCATCATGACGACGACGGCCAGCACCACCGCGATCACCATGATGCTCAGGTGGTCGGCCATACCCACGGCGGTGATTACCGAGTCGAGCGAGAAGACGATGTCGAGCAGGGCGATCTGCACCACCACTGCCGTGAAGGTCGCGCCGGCCCGCGACGGTAGGTGTTCCTGTTCCCCTTCGCCTTCCACCTTGGCGTGGATTTCCGTCGTCGCCTTGCCCATGAGGAATAGGCCGCCGGCAAGCAGAATGAGATCGCGTCCCGAGACGCCATGC
>JASFMS010000324.1:0-3773 GCA_050117435.1 Ectothiorhodospiraceae bacterium
GTTCGGCGTCCGGTCGGCGAGTGCACGGTTCACGGCGCGTTCCACGGCCAGGGGCAGGAAGACGACGACATCGTACAGGCGCAGCAGGACCTGGGCGCCGTTGATGACGAGGGCGGCCAGCAGAGTCAGCACGAATGCCAGCGACCGGACGATTCCCGTGGTCACGCGCAACACCACGAGCTGCCCGTTGCGCAACAGCGACTCCAGCGGCACCACCGTGGTGGTGAGCAGCGCCACGAGCCCGACCGCCAGGACCGCGTGAGCGAGAGCGGGGAACCAGTGGAAAACCGGGCCGGGAAAGGTCGCATTGCCCTGCGCGAGCAGCGCCTGGACCCCGGCGTCGGATGACAGCAGGTAGTCCCTTGTCCACGCCAACCCACCGGCGGCCGCGGCCAGAGCCGCGAGAAGCAGCCCCGCCGCGGTGGCGATGGAACGTCGCACGGGGTCGTCCAGAAGGGCGAGCCGGGGAAACAGGTGGGAAACCCGCATCGCCTCGAAGAATGCGCCGCCACCGAACAGTGTGAGCCCGAGCAGCGTGGCGGCCAGAACCTCGTGGAAGGGCACTCCGAAGAGCGGATCCATGCCCGCGCCGACTTCCGCCAGTGGACGGGTGAGCAGCCGGAAGCCGACTGCCGCAGCGCCGCCCAGCAGTACAAGCGTGCCGGCGGCGAAGGCGGCTCGCACCGCCGCGGCGTTGAAGAGCTCCCGGACCACATGGGAGGAGCCTTCGCGGATGTTTTCGTAGCGTTCTATCTGACGGTCAAGATGGCCCGCGCGGCTCTGGAGGTGACCGATGGCGCGCTCAAGCCGGTTCATTACGTTTCCCATCCGCCGCCAGTAGGGCTGCATGCGCGCCAGCAGCCGGTGCCGGCGGCGGGAGGCGGCCCGGTATTCCAGCACCGATTCGTGGCAGGCCCGGTCCAGTGTTCCCAGGATGTCCTCCAGGATGCGGGCCACCGCGGTTTCGTCGCGGTGCCGTAATGCCGCCACCGCGTCGACCGCTTCCACCCACTCCGGCGGCCGTGGTGGGTGTTCCCCGGCATTGCGGTAGTCGTGATCGATGCGGTGAATCTGGTCGGCAAGCTGTTGCTGAAGGTGGGGAAAGCCGCCGAGGTCCCGGCGGATGGCGTCGCTGAGCCGTTCCAGACTCCGCTGCACGTGACGGCTCTGCAGTTCCCGGGCCTGGGCGAGCAACACAGCCCGAGTGTGCGCTTTCAGAGCATCCGCGAGTGCCCTGAGTCGCCGGCCCAGCTCTCGTGCCTGCCGCCATACCAGGCGGGCGCTCACGCGGATTGCCGAATGTGCGGGCCGGCGCGCCAGGTACAGAGTCAGAATGACGATCACGGCCCAGATGGCCAGTGACAGGGGCCGGGAGTCCGACCAGACGGCTAGCAGTCTGTCCGCATCCATACCCAATTCCGCCGCAGGGCGAACGGGGACGCAACCGCGACCCCGTTCACATCATGTGCCAATGCTTCCCATGTTAGCGGAGCAGAGGAAGGAGGGCGAATTATTGTGCCCCCGTCTCGGCCGTCTTCGCGGCGCTGGCGGTGGCGGTGTCGCTCTCGACGGCGCGCATGTCCGCCATGACCTCGGCCGCCTCATTGAGGAGGGTGTCCGGAAGGCTGTCCTCGTCCAGGTCATCCAGGGAGTCCACCGGCGGCCGGCCGTAGGCGGCCAGGCGTTTGTTGACGGCGGCGAGGCGCGCTTTCTCCTGTGCCTTCTGGTGGGCGCGACGATCCGCCTCGTTCAGCGACACATCGGTGTCGTGCTGCTGCTTGCGGATGAGGTCGAATTCCTTGCCCAGGGCTTTCAGGGCCGCGCTGTGTGCCATGCGCTCGTGATGACGGGACTGGAGCACGGGCAGAATGTCCTGAAGATTCCCGGCCTGATGGTAGGAGACGCTGGATATCTGGTCCCAGGGCAGCGCGTTGGGGGCGGCGGTTTCCCCCACATCCTCGTCGTCGGTGCTGGAGGGCAGACCGATATCCGGTTTTACGCCCATGCGCTGGGTGCTGGCTCCGGTGACGCGGTAGAACTTGGCAATGGTCAGCTTCAGGCGTCCGGCGCGGTGGTCGTCGCTGATACCGAACCGGTCGAGATCCACCAGTGTCTGGACGGTGCCTTTGCCGTAGGTGCGCTCGCCGATGATGACGCCGCGACCGTAATCCTGAATGGCGGCGGCGAATATCTCCGAGGCGGAGGCGCTGTAGCGGTTCACCAGTACGCCCATGGGGCCTTTGTAGACCAGGGTGTGGCCGTCGTCGTCCCGCAGCACTTCGCGGTCGCCGGTGCGCCGGCGTACCTGGACCACCGGCCCGTCCTCGATGAAGAGTCCCGTGAGCTTGGTGGCCTCGCGCAGCGAACCGCCGGCGTTGTCCCGCAGGTCGATCAGGAGCGCGTCGATACCCTTGTCCGTGAGCTTGGCGAGAAGCTTGCGGACGTCACGGGTGGTGCTGCGATAGTCCGTCTTTCCCGCCTGCGCGGCGTCGAAGTCCACGTAGAACGCGGGAACGTCGATAACGCCGATGCGGTAGGTGCGGTCACCGCGCTGTACCTTTTCTATGCGTGACTGCGCGGCCTGCTCTTCCAGCTCGATACGGCTGCGGGTCAGCTGCACCACTTCCGGATGCGCGCTGGAGCCTTTGTCCGAAGGCAGAATCTGAAGCCGCACGACCGAGGCTTTGGGGCCGCGGATGAGGTCTACCACGTCGGGAAGTCTCCACCCGACCACGTCGACAATGTCCTTCTCTCCCTGCCCAACGCCGATGATCCTGTCGCCGGGCGAGAGCTCGCCGCTCTTGGCGGCCGGGCCGCCGGCAATGAGCTCGACGATTTCCGTGTAGTCGCCGTCGGTGCGCAGCAGCGCGCCTATTCCCTCCAGGGACAGGCTCATGTTGATGTCGAAGTTCTCGGAGGTGCGCGGCGACAGATAACTGGTGTGCGGATCGAAGCTGCCCGCCCAGGCATTCATGAACACCTGAAACACGTCTTCCGCGTTGTACTGGTGCACGTTGCGGGCCATCCGTTTGTAACGGCTGGTGAGCGTGTCGCGGATTTCATCCCACTCGTCGCCGGCCAGTTTCAGCGTCAGGATGTCGTTCTTCACGCGTTCCCGCCACAGCCGGTCCAACGCGTCCTTGGTGGCCGGCCAGTCCGCATCCGCGCGGTCCAGATCCAGGTCTTCCTTCTTGTGGAAGTCGAGCGGCTTGGACAGCAGGGAGAGGGCATAGTCCGCCCGCTCCTGCACCCGCTGCACGTAGGTGGCGAAAATCTTGTACGCGGGATGAAGTTCGCCTTCCCGCAGCCAGTCGTCCAGCTTCGTGCTGTAGTCGGAGTAGTGCGCTACGTCGCTGTCGAGAAAGTAGTACCGGTGGGGGTCCAGGGCCTCGAAGTAGGCCTCGTAGACCGTCTTCGACATGGCGTCGTTAATGGGCTGGTCGCTGTAATGATACTGGGAGAGCAACTCGGCGATCAGTTGCCCGGCGCCGGAATGGCGCGGCTGGGGCTCCGGCAGTGCGCCTGTCTCGTTGGCTGCCGCCGTGGCGGCAAGGCTCAGTAACAGGACGGCAAGCACCGCCCGCTGGAGGACCCGGATTCCCATGCACCAACCCCGTCTATTCGGCCTCTTGGAGGCTCTTGGACACAATTTCGTAAACATCGTTTGATAGACCCCGCCGCGCGCGAATCCGTTCCAGGGACGCCTTCATCAGCTTGCCGCGGGCCTCGTCGTAGCGCCGCCAGCGACTCAGCGGTGTTACCAGACGCGCCGC
>JASFMS010000325.1:0-3764 GCA_050117435.1 Ectothiorhodospiraceae bacterium
GGACAAATTTCGCCCGTTTTTTGTCCCACCGCCTTCACACACGTTATCCACATCATGTGGAGAGAGTTCTCAACAGGTTCCCGTAGTCCTCGTCCATGCGCGTATCCGAGTCCCTAAGCTCCTGCACCTTGCGGCAGGCGTGCAGTACCGTCGTGTGGTCCCTTCCGCCGAAGGCGTCCCCGATCTCCGGAAGGCTGTGGTTGGTCAGCTCCTTGGCCAGCGCCATCGCGACCTGGCGCGGTCGGGTAATCGAGCGGCTGCGCCGTTTCGAAAGCAGGTCCGCGACGCGAATCTTGAAATACTCCGCCACGGTCTTCTGGATGTTCTCGATGGTGACCAGCTTGTCCTGAAGCGCCAGTAGATCCCTCAGAGCCGACTTCGTGAAGTCCAGCGTTATCGCCGAGCCGGTGAACTGGGCGTTCGCGACCACGCGGCGCAACGCTCCTTCCAGCTCGCGGATATTTGATCGAATGCGTTTGGCGATGAAGAAGGCAACTTCGTCGGGCAGATCGATGCCCTCATGGCTCGCCTTGCTCATCAGAATCGCCACCCGCGTTTCCAGCTCCGGCGGTTCGATGGCCACCGTCAGCCCCCAGCCGAAGCGCGACTTGAGCCGCTCTTCCAGACCGTTGACCTCCTTCGGGTACCGGTCGCAGGTCATTACGACCTGTTGCTGTCCTTCCAGAAGCGCATTGAACGTGTGGAAGAACTCCTCCTGGGAGCGTTCCTTGCCAGCGAAGAATTGAATGTCGTCGATGAGCAGCGCATCGACACCGCGGTAGTGGCGTTTGAATTCGTTGATTGCGTTATGCTGCAGCGCCTTGACCATATCCGCCACGAACCGCTCGGAATGCAGGTACAGCACGTGGGCCTTGCGGTTGTTACGCAGGAGCTGGTTGCCAATGGCGTGCATGAGGTGCGTTTTGCCCAGGCCGACCCCGCCGTAGAGGAAAAGCGGGTTGTACGCTGTGCCCGGGTTCTCCACTACCTGAAAGCTCGCGGCACGTGCCAACTGGTTCGACTTGCCTTCGACGAAGGTGTCGAAGGTGAAATTCGGATTCAGATTGCTGGCCGACGGCCGTACCGTCGGTGTCTTCTCCCTGGGAGGCGGCGCCGCGGGCCGCTTGTCCACCCGCGCCGGAGCGGTCGTACCGATTTCCAGATGCAGCTGCGGTGGCCGTTCCGGCCGCTGGCTCGCCAGCAGCTCCTGGATTCGCTCGGAGAAGTGTTCGCGGACCCAGTCCAGGACGAACCGGTTCGGCGCGAACAGGCGCAACCGCTCATCGTCCTCCTCCGCCTGCAACGGGCGGATCCAGGTATTCAGCTGTTGATCCGGTATTTCGCGCTCAAGACGGCGCAGGCAGCTCTTCCAGAGCGAATCGGGCACAAGCGAAACCCCTCGTAAGACAAGTCGTGCGAACTCCGCCAGCAACGGTGAAACCGCCGCCGCGGGCGGACCACCGTGCGCCTCCGCGCCGGACGGATCTGGACCACCGGGGATCGGGCGGAACACGTCCCGGCATCGAAGACTCCAGAGTCTATCCTCTCAACAACGAGTTATCCACAGAATCCCGGAGCGCGAAATTGACAGCGCAACGGCTTTCACAGTACATTCGCCGGCTCAGTTTTTCTGGCCCGGTCCGGGCCCGGATCCAGTGCGACGGCGCCGCCGCCCCGGTGTTGCCGTTCACCCGGCTTCACAGCCGGTGACGTTCCGGGCCGCAAGACCGGGCCTTTTCCGTGAGCCGGCACCACAACGAACGGGATCCGACATGAAGAGGACGTACCAGCCCAGCGTCATCAAGCGCAAGCGCACCCACGGGTTTCGCGCGCGGATGGCCACCAAGAACGGCCGCAAGGTGCTCGCCCGTCGCCGCGCCAAAGGGCGTGCACGGCTGACGCCGTAGTTTGGTCGAGCCGGGGGACAAGCGGACTGGAACTTTTCCCCGTGCCGCGCGTCTGACCCGGCCGGCGGAGTTCGGTCGGGTCTTCGGCGGCGCCACCCGTATTGCGGATCGTTACTTCACCATTCTGATCCGTGACAGCAAGTACCCGTGGCCCCGACTCGGAATGGCGGTTTCGAAAAAGACCGCCCCCAAGGCCGTCGCCCGTAACCGGATCAAGCGTGTCGTTCGCGACGAGTTCCGGCGGCATTGTCAGACGCTCGGCGCCGTTGATGCCGTCGTCATCGCCAAGCCGCCGGCGCGCAACGCCAGGCGTGCGGAGCTGCACCGATCCCTGAACAGGCTCTGGCAACGGGTCAGCGAGCAATGCGAGCCGTCCTGAAGGCGTTAATCCGAATCTACCAGTGGCTGATCAGCCCGCTGATCGGGCCGCGTTGTCGCTTCTTCCCGTCGTGCTCGGAGTACGCCGTCGAGGCGATCCACCGCCACGGGGCCGGCTACGGCCTCTATCTCAGTCTCCGCCGGTTGCTTCGTTGCCATCCCTGGCACCCCGGTGGCGTCGACCCCGTTCCTGAACCGAAGCCCATGGGTAAGCACTGATGGAGAATAACAGGCTCTTCCTTTTCCTCGCCCTCGGCGTCGTGCTGGTACTGATCTGGACCGCATGGCAGGAGGATTACGGACAGTCGCCCGCCCCGAAACAGGAACAGGCTGCCAGCGCCCCGGCTTCGGGCTCCGGCACCGCGCCGGAGCACAAGGCCGAAAGCACGGGTCCGGCACCGGAGGCACCGCCGCAGGATACGGCCGAGGCCGCGACCGAAAAGAACGCCAGTCCCGAACCGAAGGCCGACGCCGCCATGCGCGAAGGCAAGGTCATTCACGTCGTTACCGACCTCCTGGATGTCCGGATCAGCACGGTAGGCGGCGAACTGGTGAGCGCCAAGCTGCGCAAACACACCATATCCACCACGGACAAGTCGCCCTTCCCGCTGCTGCACGACCGCGCCAACTCGCTTTTCGTCGCGGAGTCGGGCCTGGTGGCGAAGGATGCCGACGCTCCGGACCACAATACCGTCTGGAAGGCCGAATCGACGGAATACCGCTTGGGCGAAGGTCAGGAGAAGCTGGTTGTGCCGCTCACCTGGACGGGCCCGGACGGCGTCACCGTTACCAAGACCTACACGTTCGGGCGCGACAAGTATCTGATCAACCTGGATCAGAAAGTCGTCAACAACGGCGGCAAGCCCTGGCAGGCCTATCAGTACGTGCAGCTGCGGCGCACGCCGGACACGGGAGAGGCCTCGTTCCTGAAGAACCGCAGCTACACCGGCGGCGTCATCTACAGCGAGCAGGAAAAGTACGAAAAGATCGGCTTCGACGATATGGAGGACAAGGCGCTGTCCCGGGACATCAAGGATGGCTGGGCGGCGATGATCCAGCATTATTTCCTTGCCGCCTGGGTGCCGCCGCGGGGACTGACGGAGCGCTACTTCAGCCGCGTACCGAAAAAGAACCAGTACGTTCTGGGGATGAGCTCGCCCTGGCAGACCGTCGCGCCCGGCAAGACCGCCAGCTTCACAAGCGACCTGTTCGTCGGCCCGAAGGATCAGGACCGTCTCGCCGGCATCGCCAAGGGACTGGAACTGACGGTGGACTACGGCTGGTTGACGGTCATCTCCAAGCCGCTGTTCATCGCCCTTTCCTGGATCCACAGCGTCGTGGGCAACTGGGGCTGGGCCATCGTCATCCTGACGCTGTGCATCAAGCTCGCGTTCTACAAGCTCTCCGAGACCAGCTATCGCTCCATGGCCCGCATGCGCAAGCTGCAGCCGCGCATGCAGCAGCTAAAGGAGCGCTTCG
>JASFMS010000326.1:0-3739 GCA_050117435.1 Ectothiorhodospiraceae bacterium
CACCGTGATCGGCGCCGTCTATGCCGGGGACCGCCTTGACGGCGTCGTCAGCGCCAGAGTGCGCCGGGACGGGCGCAACAGCACCGCGGTGCTTACACGCCTGGTTCGAGACAGCCGTTTCGCCGGTCACCTCCAGGGGGTGCTCTTGCAGGGCATCGCCCTGGCCGGGTTCAATGTGGTCGATGTTCCCGCGCTCAGCGAGGCGGTGGGATTGCCGGTGCTGGTAGTGGCCCGTCGGCGCCCGGACCTTCCCGCCATCCGCGAAGCGTTGCTGACGCGGGTTCCCGGGGGACGGCGTAAATGGGCGTTGATCGAGCGTCTGCAACCCATGGAGCCCCTGGGAGGGGTTTACGTTCAGGCGTTCGGCTTCAGCCGTGACGAGGCTGCTGCCCTGCTCGAGCGCTACTGCATACACAGCCTGGTGCCGGAGCCGCTTCGGACCGCGCACCTCATTGCCGGCGGGATCGCCCGTGGGGAGTCGAGACACCGCGTATGAAGCTTGCCAGAACCATCGTTGCCGGCGCCGTGATCGTCTCGGCCCTGTTGCCGGCCGTCGCGTGGGCGCGCAGCGCGTACGACGGCAGCGGCCTGGAACTGAGCCTGGACGTGACCCGCGATGTGAGCGACTTCGAATACGATAACGGCAGTCGTGTGGATACCCGCTACACTCAGGTCGGCGCCCGGCTCTACGAGACCTCCATCCCCTGGTTTCAGCCGGGCCTCACCCTTGGCACCGGCTGGCTGACACCGGACGGCGATCCGGCGCTGGAGGGCCTGCAGCCCAACGGCGAACATCTGGGTCTGCTGCTGCGTTCCGACATTCCCCTGGCCGCCGGCCTCTCCCTGCGGGGCCATGTAGCCTGGGTTTACCATGATCTCAGCGACAGCAGCGGCGACACCAGCGTCAGCCTGGAGTGGTACGATCTCAGCGCCCGCGCCGGTATGGCGGCCCGCCTGGGCCGCGTCACCCTGGAAGGCGGTGCCACGGTGCGCAGCGTGGACGGCGACCGCCGTATCGAGGGCCAGGACACGCTGCCTTTCGACACCCGTGAAAGCACCGGCGTCTACGCCCGAGGGGCCGTCCACGTGGACCGCACGGGAACGGTGGACATCCGCATCGAAAGCGGCGCCCGTGATGCCGCCACCGTGAGCTTCAGGCGCCGTTTCTAACTAGCCGCAGATGAACACGGATGGAGGGATAGTGAGGTTTGAAGGACTGAGCGGCTGGTTCCCTGGAATGAGCTTTCCGAGAGTAGCGTTGTCCGTGACTTCCGGAAATCCGTGTTTATCCGTGTTCATCTGTGGCTAAAGAAAAAATGCTCCACGTCGTCCTCTACGAGCCCGAGATACCCCCCAACACGGGCAACGCGATCCGCCTCTGCGCCAACACCGGCGCCACCCTGCACCTGATCCACCCGCTGGGGTTCGAAATGGCCGACAGCAAGCTGCGGCGTGCCGGGCTGGATTACCGGGAGCGGGCCCGTGTGCGCGAGCACCATTCGCTGGAGGGGTTCTTTCAGTCGGTGTCGCCGTCGCGCGTCTTTGCGCTTTCCACCCGCGGTCGGCGGTTCTTTCACGCGGTGAGTTACCGCCCGGGCGACGCCCTGGTTTTCGGACCCGAAACCCGCGGTCTGCCCGAAGAGATTCTCGATCGTGTCGGCCGGGAGCGAACTCTGCGCCTGCCCATGGTGCCGGGCAACCGGAGCCTCAATCTTTCCAATGCCGTCGCGGTCACGGTATTCGAGGCGTGGCGGCAGCTGGGATATCCGGGCAGTGATGCGGCAGCCGACGCCGGGCCTGTCTACACCGTCTGAGCCGGGCGCGCCGCGGGGTTCACTCGGACTCCGCCTTCGGCGTTCTCAGCATCAGATTACGCGCCGCTTCCCGCGCGGTGAGGTGCCCCGATAACACGAGATGCACCTGTTCGCAGATGGGCATCTCCACGCCCACAGTGGCCGCGAGCCGGTGCACCTCGCCGGTGGTGCGAACGCCTTCCACCGTCTGACCGATCTCCGCCTCCGCTTCCGTGCTCCCCCGGCCCCGCCCGAGGGCGAGCCCGAAGCGGCGGTTGCGTGACTGGTCGTCGGTGCAGGTAAGGATCAGATCCCCCACACCCGAGAGACCCATAAACGTTTGCGAACGCGCGCCCATGGCCGCGCCCAGGCGGCGGAGCTCCGCCAGGCCGCGGGTGATCAGCCCGGCACGGGCATTGGCCCCGAAGCCGAGGCCGTCGGCCATCCCGGTGGCAATGGCCAGGACGTTCTTCACCGCACCGCCGAGCTCCACCCCGACCATGTCGTCGCTGGTGTACACGCGGAACGAGGGCTCGTGGAACGCCCGGGCCAGCCCGGCCGCGAACGCCGCGTCCGTGGAGGCAACGGTGACGGCGGTGGGCAACCGACGGGCCACCTCGCGGGCGAAGCTGGGTCCGGAGAGGACCGCCAGCGCGCGGTCGGGCAGGCACCGCTCCGCCACGTTGTGCAGCAGCCCCCCGGAGGCGGCGTCCAGCCCCTTGGTGGCCCAGACCACGGGGGTTCCGCGTTCCAGCAAACCGGCCAGCCGAGTCGCCACCGCCTCGAACGCGACACTGGGCACGACGACCAGCACCGTGTCGCAGCCGGCCACGGCGCGTCCCAGGTCGGACTCCGGGGTGATTCGCTCGGGCAGGCCGATATCCGGGAGATAGCGCCGGTTCACACGGTCTCTGGCCAGCGCCGCCACCGCTTCCGGATCGTGGCCCCAGAGCGTCACGTCGTGGCCGTTGCGGGCCAGCACCAGGGCTAGCGCCGTACCCCAGGAACCCGCTCCCAGCACCGCAAAGCGTCGATACTGTGCGTCCATGGCCCGCTCAGTGCTGCCCCTGGGACTCCGACTGCTGACGCGCGCGCTGCTGCGCGTAGATGGCGTCGAAATTCACCGGCGCCAGCACCATGGGCGGGAAGCCCGCCTTGCCGGTGAGATCGGAGACGGCCTCACGTGCGTAGGGGAACAGGATCGCCGGGCAGTAGCTGCCGAGCAGCCCTTCCAGGGTGTCCTGCTCGAATCCCTGCAGGGTGAAGATCCCCGCCTGGTGCACCTCGCAGAGATAGGCGGTCTTGTCCTCGAGTTTGGCGGTCACCGTCACCGCCACCACCACCTCCCAGGTGTCCGAGCCCAGCTCGGTATTGCTGGTGTTCAACTCCACGTTCGCTTCCGGCTTCCACTCCGAGCGGAAGATCTCCGGCGCGTTGGGCGTTTCCAGCGAGGTGTCCTTGAGGTAGACCTTCTGAACGGCGAACTGCTGCTGGGTGTTCTGCTCTGCCATGGTTTATCTCGGCTCCGTTGAAGATTTCAGCCGCGGCTCTCGGTGGGTAGCCCGGCGCTCTGCCAGGACGACAGCCCGCCGCGAAGCTGGAACACGGGCTGGATACCGAGCTTTCGCAACTTGCTTTCCGCCTTGGCCGAGGTGCGGCCATGGTCGCAGTAAACGATGAGCGGCCGGCCGTCGTAGGATTTCAGCTTGTCCACCTGCTGGTCCAGATGGGCCAGCGGGATGTTGACGGCCCCGGGCAGGTGCGCCGTGATATACGAGTTCTCGGTGCGGATATCCACGAACACCGCGTTCTCGCGGTTGTACATCTGCGTGGCGCTCTCCGGGCCCAGGGCCTTCCCGCCGGAGGTCAGGGCGAGCACTTCGTTGACGATGATTGCCACGACCACGGCGACCAGCGCCAGTACGAGTAGCCAGTGGTTGCTGGCG
>JASFMS010000327.1:0-3735 GCA_050117435.1 Ectothiorhodospiraceae bacterium
ACGCCGGCGCCGCAATTTCCTTCCAGGTGACACCGCCATCCTCCGAGCGATGCATCTTGGCTCCGAAGTGTCCGAGATCCAGCGCGGCGTAAATGCGTTCACCCCCCGCCTCCGACAGCACCGCGGAGACGGGATCGCCAAGAAACCGGCTGTCGGCAATTTCCCATCGCCCGGAACCCGTCCGCTCGACGGAAAAAAGCCCCTTGCGGGTGCCCACCCAGATTCGTTCGTCCATTTCAGCCTCCGGAGAGAGCCTGTGTTACGTAGATGTCGTCGCCCTCGACGACACGGTCACTCAGGGCGCGGCGGTCCACGATCTGCTCCCCATTGACGAAGACGGCCACGTGTTTGCGAATCGCGCCCTGGTCGTCCAGTACATAGCTCCGGACCTCGGGGTGGCCGCGAAAGTAGGCTTCCAGTGCCTCCCGCAGGGTGGCGCCGGCGACCTGCTCACCGGGGGTCCGTACGTGGCGGGCGATGTTCGGGGTGAAACTGAGGCTGGGCATGACCGACCTCCCCGCTGCCTTTGAGCGTAAATCTAGCCTGCGCCGAACCGGTGAAAGGCCCTTTCGTCCGGTAGTCGATCGACAGCACGAGTTTTCGACACGTCACCGGTCGGTTGGCGGCAACCTCCCTCAGTGTCCATCGGCGGCGCGCTCCAGCTCGCCAATCTCGATACGGCGCATCTGCAGCATCGCGTCCATCACCCGCCGCGCGCGGTCCCGGTCCGGGTCGTTCAGGAGCTCGGGCAACCGTTCGGGCACAATCTGCCAGGACACGCCCCAGCGGTCCTTGAGCCAACCGCATTGCCCTTCCCTGCCACCATCCGAAAGAGCGTTCCAGAGACGGTCCACCTCGCACTGGTCGACACAGGTAATCTGGAAGGAAACGGCCTCGGTGAAGGGGAACTGCGGCCCGCCGTTCAGCCCGACAAACCGCGTTCCGCCCAGCGTGAACTCCACCGTGAGCACTGCACCGGCCGAACCACTCGGCGTATCTGTCGGTGACCGCATCACGCTCTCGATTCGGGAATCAGGCAGCAGGGAGACATAGAGTCGGGCCGCCTCCTCCGCCTGCCCGTCGAACCAGAGAAACGGCGTCACTTTCTGCAACATGACTCTTCTCCCGAAAGCTTGCGGGGATCCGGTGGTATTCGGGCCATTTTTCGGAATATCGCGGGTCGGAAGGTCTGGACCGGAAACCACCGGCGCGGCACCACCGCGGTCGGCGGCTCGGGGGGATTGCCCATACCACCAACCGCTTCCTATCCCTGGTCGAGTTTGCGCGCGGGAATTCGACGGGGCGGTTGCAGAAACGGCGGCCGGCGGGTCCGGAAGCTGCCGCTACGGCGACGAAAACAGGAGTTCGAGATAGTTCCGATAGTGGCGAAGCTGCTCCGCCACCACGGATGCCTCACGATACGTCTTGGAGACGATGAATGCGCCCTCGAACACCACCGTGAGCGCGTCCGCGAGGCTGTCAAAATCCACGTCCATTCTCGGCGGATACCGTTCCGCCACTTCGCGGAGCTTCGCACCCAAGCCGGTGCGCCAGAACGCCATCGCCTCGGCGATGGTGCCGTGTATTTCGTCACCGAACAGTCCGGATTCGTAGCAGTAGGAGGCAAACAGGCAACCGGGATACGGCTCGGTAAGCTCCGCCGCGGCCTCCTCCAGCAGGCCGACGAAGATCAGCAGTTGCTGCAGCGGGTCACGGCTGAGCTTCTCGGCGCGCCGCATGTTGTCCTCGAGCTGGCTACGGTCCAGTTCGGCGTAACGCTCGACCAGGGCTTTCGCCAGATCCAGTTTTGTCGCGAAGTGGTAGAAGAACGTCCCCTTGGTGACGCCGGCGGCCTGTATCAGGCGGTCTACCGAAGAGCCGGCAAAGCCCTGTTCCAGGATGAGGGCTTCTGCTGCATCCATGATTCGCTTCCGTGTCGCACCCGCGTCTCGCGCCATTACCCAACCTTCGACTGAACTGTTCCACCTCAAACATTAACCGACCAGTTGGTTTATGGCAAACACCGAGCGTGGCAGACACTCGATTCGCTCCATACCCGCCATTTGTCGGACGAGAAGCGCGGTCCGATCAGGCGCTATTGACCGGATCGAACACATGGACTTCACTATTAAACCGACCAGTTGGTATAAATTCCTTTTCATGGCAACACCACGATTCGGGAGCACCCCAATGACGACCACCCTCACCTCCGGCACCGTTGATCTCCGGTCCGAAGCCGAGAGCATCGAGCGGCGGGCTCTGATCGACCTCCACGCCGCTGCCGACGATCAACTCAGAGACGCACTCGGCCTTCGACTGGAGACGGTGGACGGCGCCACGGTCTCCATCGTCGCCGGAGTCCCCAGCATCGTTCTCAACCGCGTACAGGGGCTGGGTCTGGTTGAACCGGCCCACAAGGAGTCGGTTACACGGATCCGCAACCTTTACCGCGAGGCGGGCATCGAGCGTTTCTTCCTCCATAACAGTGATGCCGCCCAGCCGCCGGAGCTGGCGGACTGGCTCGAACTCGCGGGCCTGAAACCGCAAAGACGTTGGATGAAGTTCGTCCGCGACGCTCAGCAACCCTGCGAGTCGCGCGCGTCGTCTCTTACGGTGAAGGCGGCGGATCCGGACACGGCAGCCGACTTCGGCGAAATCGCTGCCCAGGGCTTCGGCCTGACGCCGGAGGCCGGCCGGCTGGTTTCCAATCTCGTCAATCGTCCCGGCTGGCGGGTGTTCCTTGCCTTCGACGGCGACACCCCGGTGGGCACGGGTGCGCTGTTCGTCGCCGGGGATGTCGGTTGGTGCGACTGGGCCTCGACCCGTCCGGATTACCGCGGCTACGGGAGCCAGGGCGCTCTGCTCGCCCGGCGCATTGCCGAGGCCCGGTCACTCGGGTGCAGAACCATCTACGCAACCACCGGGGAGGCGGTACCGGGAGACCCGCAGCACTCCTATCGAAACCTGCAGCGCGCCGGGTTCCGGGAGCTCTACTCCCGGGACAATTACGCACCATCTGAGGGGGCCTGAAGCAAGACAGCGGTCGCGCCCCGGCTACATCTCAAAGTGAACGACAGCGAGGGAAACGCCATGGATGAATCCAACCACAGCAACCGACTGCCTCAACTCGGTGGCGGCATCTTCCTCACCGATGCCGGCATCGAGACGACACTGATCTTCCACAGGGGCCTGGATCTACCTCACTTTGCAGCCGTCAACCTGCTTCGCGACGAGACGGACACAGCTGAGCTTGAGGAGTATTTCCGCGGTCACGCGGCCATCGCCCTCGACAACGGCACCGGCTTCATCTTCGAAGCCGCCACCTGGCGGGCGAGCCCGGATTGGGGTACCCGCCTTGGCTACTCGCCCGGACAACTGGACGAACTGAACCGTCGGGCCATCCGAATGCTTCGGGACCTGCGCACGGAGCTGCAGACGCCCCATTCGCCGATGGTGGTGAGCGGCTGTATCGGACCCAGAGGTGATGGCTACGACCCCCGCACAACAATGACGGCAGAGGAGGCCGAGAGCTACCACGCCCGGCAGGTCCGCGTATTCGCGGAAGCGGGCGCCGACCTTGCCACCGCGATCACCATGACGAACACTGCCGAAGCCGTTGGCATCGTTCGGGCCGCCGGCGATGCCGGACTACCCGCGGTAATTTCGTTCACGGTGGAAACCGACGGCAAACTGCCCACCGGCGAAAGCCTGCAGAGCGCGGTGGAGACAGTGGAC
>JASFMS010000328.1:0-3725 GCA_050117435.1 Ectothiorhodospiraceae bacterium
CAAGATCCCGGAGCTGGACGCCTTCGACGTGCTGCTCAAGGACAGCGGAGACCGCGAGATGTCCACCACCATGGCATTCGTGCGGTCGATGTCCGTGCTGGCCCGCGACAAGAAGCTGGCGCCCCACCTGGTACCGATCGTTCCCGACGAGGCCCGCACCTTCGGTATGGAGGGGCTTTTCCGCCAGATCGGCATCTACTCCCCCAAGGGCCAGCTCTACGAGCCCCAGGACGCCGACCAGCTCATGTACTACCGGGAGGACCAGAAGGGCCAGATCCTCCAGGAGGGCATCAACGAGGCCGGCGCCATGTCATCGTGGATCGCCGCCGCCACCGCCTACGCCAATCACGGCGTGGAGATGATTCCCTTCTACGCCTATTACTCCATGTTCGGCTTCCAGCGGGTAGGCGATCTGGCCTGGGCCGCGGGGGACATGCAGGCGAAGGGCTTCCTCATGGGTGGCACTGCCGGACGCACCACGCTGAACGGCGAGGGCCTGCAGCATGAGGACGGCCACAGCCACCTGATGGCCTCCACCATTCCCAACTGTACGTCCTACGACCCCACCTTCCCGTACGAGATGGCGGTCATCATTCAGCATGGCCTCAAGCGGATGTTCGAGGACCAGGAGAAGGTCTTCTACTACATCACGATGATGAACGAGAACTACCCGCAGCCGGCCATGCCGAAGGGAGCCGAGGAGGGCATCCGCCGTGGCATGTACCAGTTCAGGGCCGGCGGCAAGGGCAAGACCCGGGTGCAGCTGATGGGTTCGGGCACCATTTTCCGGGAAGTCATCGCCGCCGCGGACCTGCTGAAAGACGACTGGGGCGTGGACTCCGACCTCTGGAGCTGCACGTCGTTCACCGAGCTGCGCCGCGACGGGATCGACGCCGAACGCTGGAACATGTTCCATCCCACGAGCAAGAAGCCGCGCAAGCCCTACGTGACCGAGTGCCTGGAAGGGCATGACGGGCCGGCCGTGGCGGCAACCGACTACATGCGCTCCTTCGCCGACCAGATCCGGCCCTACATGGACCGGCGCTACGTGGTACTCGGCACCGACGGTTACGGCCGTTCCGATACCCGCGAAAACCTTCGCCGCTTCTTCGAGGTGGATCGCTACTACGTCGCCGTCGCCGCCCTCAAGGCGCTGGCGGACGAAGGCACGATCCCCGCCAAGAAGGTAGCGGACGCCATCAAGAAATACGGTGTCGATCCGGAGAAGCCGAACCCGGTCACCGTCTGAAAACACGCAGGCACCGGGGCGGGAACATCCCGCCCCGGCTTCGTTTGCCCGAACAAGAACTGGGAGGAATCCCCGTGGCACAGGTGAAGGAAATCAAGGTACCGGACATCGGCGACTTCGATGAGGTGGACGTCATCGAAGTGCTGGTCAAGCCCGGCGACACCATCAGCGCCGAGGACTCGCTGATCACGCTGGAGAGCGACAAGGCCTCCATGGAAGTGCCGGCGCCGGAAGGCGGTACCGTCAAAGAGGTGCTGGTCAAGGTCGGCGACAAAGTCTCCGAAGGGACTCCGGTGCTCATGCTGGAGAGCGGTGAGGCGGCCAATAACGGCGCCGAGGCCACTGAAGCGCCGGCCGAGGAACCCGCGAACGAATCCGCGGACTCCGCCCCGTCAGAGGCGAGCGCCAGCGGCGGCGTCGAGGAAATCCCGGTCCCGGACATCGGCGACTTCGACGAGGTGGACGTCATCGAGGTCCTGGTCAAACCCGGCGACACCGTAGAGGCCGAGCAGTCCCTGATCACCCTGGAGAGCGACAAGGCCTCCATGGAAGTGCCCTCGCCGAAGGCCGGCAAGGTCGTGGACGTGTTCATCAAGGTGGGCGACAAGGTCTCCGAAGGCACCGCCATCATGACCCTGGAGACCGCCGACGGCGGCCAGCAGGCGGCGGCCAAGGCGTCCGAACCAGCACCCGCGCCGGCGGAGGAAGCGAGCGAACAGCCGGCGGCGCCGCCGCCGCTGTCCCGACCGCCGGAGGGTCCCCACCACGTGGAAACCGACCACGAACCGATCCCCGCGCGCATCGATGCCGAGCAGCACCGGCTCGCTCATGCCAGCCCGTCGGTGCGCCGCTTCGCCCGGGAACTCGGCGTGGACCTCTCCCAGGTGCGCGGCAGCGGCCCCAAGGGGCGAATCAACCACGACGACGTGCGCTCCTTCGTCAAGGGCGTGATGCAGGGTGGCGCCCCGGCGGCCGCCGCCGCGCCCGCCGCCGGCGGCATGGGCATCCCGCCCATTCCCGAAGTGGATTTCTCCAAGTTCGGCGAGATCGAAGAGAAGCCGCTGCCTCGCATCAAGCAGAAGAGCGGACCGCATCTGCACCGCAGCTGGCTCAACGTTCCCCACGTCACCCAGTTCGACGAGGCGGACATCACCGAGCTGGAGGCCTTCCGCAAGGCGGAAAAGGAAGCGGCGGAGAAGGAGGGCGTGAAGCTCACGCCGCTGGCCTTCCTGGTCAAGGCCTCGGCGTACGCGCTGCGCAAGTTCCCGGAGTTCAACAGCTCCCTCAAGCCCTCCGGCGAGGCGCTCATCCTGAAGAAGTACATCAACATCGGCGTGGCGGTGGACACGCCGAACGGTCTGGTGGTGCCAGTGGTCAAGGATGCCGACCGCAAGGGCATCTACGAGGTCGCCGGCGATCTGGGCGCCATCAGCAAGAAAGCCCGGGACGGCAAGCTCGGCCCGGCGGAAATGCAGGGCGGCACCTTCAGCATCTCCAGCCTCGGGGGCATCGGCGGCACCGCCTTCACGCCCATCGTCAACGCCCCGGAGGTGGCCATCCTCGGCGTCTCCAAGTCGTTCATGAAGCCCGTGTGGAACGGCAGCGAGTTCGAACCGCGGCTTACCCTGCCGCTGTCGCTGTCCTACGATCACCGGGTCATCGACGGCGCCGCGGCGGCGCGGTTCACCGCGTTCCTCTCCGGCGTGCTGGGTGACCTGCGCCGACTGCTCCTATAGGTTGGAGCTCAGGGTGGGGAGCCGCTCTGGCGCTCCCTCCCGGTTCGCGCCAGGAATTCCCGAACGCCCCCCTGGCGGGGCGCCCCGAGAAAAGGGAAAAACGAAATGGCAGAAGTGAAGGAAATCCGCGTCCCCGACATCGGCGATTTCGATGCCGTGGACATCATCGAGGTGCTCGTTCAGCCCGGCGACCGCATCGAACCCGAGCAGTCGCTGATCACGCTGGAGAGCGACAAGGCCTCCATGGAAGTACCCGCACCGTTGGCGGGCACCGTCAAGGAGCTGAAGGTCAAGGTGGGCGACAAGGTCTCCCAGGGCGATGTCATCCTCACCGCCGAGGTGGCCGCCGGTGCCGGCAGCGCCGAACCGAAGGCCGAGTCCGAGCCGCCGGCCGAGACACCGGCGGAACCCGCGACGAAACCCGCCGGCGGACCCGCACCGGTGGACGCGGGCCCCGCCCCTGCCGACGCGGACTGCGACATGGTGGTAATCGGCTCCGGCCCCGGCGGCTATTCCGCGGCCTTCCGCGCCGCCGATCTGGGCCTGAAGACCATCCTGGTGGAACGCTACCCGAGCCTTGGCGGCGTCTGCCTCAACGTGGGTTGCATACCCTCCAAGGCCCTGCTGCACGCCGCCAAGATCATCGACGAGGCGGAGTTCTTCTCCGAGAACGGCCTGGAGTTCGGCAAGCCCAAGGTGGACCTGGGCAAGCTCGGTGCCTGGAAAGACAAGGTGGTGGG
>JASFMS010000329.1:0-3721 GCA_050117435.1 Ectothiorhodospiraceae bacterium
TCACGGAACTTCTCCAGCAGGGCGGGGCGGACATCGCCTGGATCTGCGGCTATCCGTACGTGCAGCACCGTCGGGACGTAAGGCTTGTGGCTGTCCCTGTTTATCGGGGCAGGCCGTTGTATCAGTCCTACCTCATCGTCCCTGCCTCAGACACGGAAACGCGATCGATCACCGATCTGCGCGGGAAGATATTCGCCTTCTCCGACCCCGACTCCAACTCCGGCCACCTGTACCGCCAGTTCCAGATCAAACGCATGGGCCGGTCTCCCGACACCTTCTTCGCCCGAACTTTCTACGCACACGCCCACCGCAACGTGGTGGAGGCGGTTGCCGTAGGGCTGGCCGATGGCGGTTCAGTTGACGGTTATGTGTGGGAAACCCTCCGCCTCTACCATCCGGAACTGGTGGAACGAACCCGGGTGGTCTCCAAGTCACCGTGGTTTGGGCATCCGCCGATTGTCGCGAGGCGTGGCTTGGACGCCGATGAGACTGATGCCGTGCGCCGAGTGCTGACGGGTATGGCCGACGACCCGGACGGCGCAGCCCTGCTGCGTGAGCTCAACCTGGACGCATTCTCACAGGAGTCACCCCGGCTGTTTGACGGCATCGCCGAAATGGCGGCCTATGTAGGTGACTAGCAATGGTGCTCCCGCGTCTGAGCTTTCGAAGCAAGCTGCCTCTGGCGCTCAGCCTTACGGCCGCCCTAACGGCCGGTGTAATGGGAGCCGTGCTTCTCGCCTACGGCTACTACAACGAACGCAACTCGCTGGTTGCCCACCTGCGGGATCTCGGTGACGCCCTCGCGGCTGCAACGCAGCCCGCCGTAAAGCTTGACGACGTCTGGGGAGGCTACGCCGCCCTGAGTGGCGGTACGGCGCCGCCGTCTACTGCGGAAGAGCGCCAGCCCACACCCGCGCGGATTCTCCTCAATAGAAACGCCAGGATTCTTGCCTCCGACCACCCTGCCACGTATCGCACGGGCACGGATCTCGCCAGCGGCCCGGAGACCATGCGCCCGGTCGGCGCCTGGCTCAGGGAGAACGGACTGCCGGAAAAGGCGCAATTCGTGGAACGCAGCATTGCCGGCGACCACATTGTGCTCCTTACGCCGGTTCTCTCGGAACAGACGCCGATCGGCTGCCTGATACTTTCGTACCCCACCAGTCTTCTCACGGCAAGCTTCCGCGACATGGCGGAGCAGGGCCTGCTTGCAACGATTCTGGTAATGGCGGTCCTCGTGCCGGTGGGCTGGTACCTCGGTCACCGCATCGCCCAGCCGCTCACCAATCTCGCAGCCGGGCTCTCGCAGGTCGGGCGCGAGCCGCCCGTGGAAATCCCCTTCCAGAACAAGGCGAGTGAAGACGAAATCGGCCGCCTCGCGGACGCGTTCAACGCGATGCTCCAAGGTCTCCGTGAGAAGGCGCAGCTCGAGCGCCAGGTCATAAGCAACGAGCGTCTCGCCGCGCTGGGGCGTCTCACCGCGTCGGTCGCTCATGAGGTGAACAATCCGCTGGGAGGGATGCTCATATCGCTGGATACCCTGCGGCGCCGCAAGACGATGGACCCGGATCTGTCGCGAACTCTTGATCTTCTGGAACGCGGTCTCGGGCAGATCCGACAGACTGTCTCCGCCCTTCTGGTCCAGAGTCGTCTTGAGGATCGGGCACTGACGCCGGAAGACCTTGAGGATCTGTGCACCCTGGTCGCCTCGCGCCTTGAGGAAAAGGATGGCTGCCTCGGCTGGCACAACGGCCTGCCGGGCGCTATCGCACTGCCGGCGACGCCGGTGCGGCAGATCATCATCAACCTGTTGCTGAACGCCGTCGAAGCGCTCGCGGAACGGGGTGGCCACGTGGACTGCTGCATTGAGGTGGCGGGCGGGCTTCTTACCGTGCTGGTCGACGACGATGGCCCCCCGATTCCCCCGGAACGTCTCGAGCACCTGTTCGAACCGTTCCTCTCAGGCCGCAGCGACGGCAACGGTATGGGGCTGTGGATTACCTATCAGCTCGTGCAGCAGCTCCGCGGCGATATCCACGTTTTCAGCGAGGAGCGCCTGACGCGTTTCCGCGTCAGCCTCCCGGGAGCCATTCTTGAGGGATCCAATGCGCGCACCGGCACCTAACGTCTGCATTCTCGAGGACGATCCCATCATGGGTGAGTCGCTGACGGACCGACTCGAGCTCGAAGGATTCGCGGTGCGTCTGTTCCGCACGGCTGGACAGGCACTCGCGGCGGCCAGAACTTCGGAGCCGTCGGCGGCGTTGCTGGTGGACATTCGCCTTCCGGACATGTCGGGGGAGGAGTTCTACCAGCGCCTGGGAGAACAGTCCCCGGTTATACCGCCGACCATCTTCATGACGGGATATGGAACGATCGATCAGGCGGTTCGCCTGTTGAAGCTGGGCGCCAGCGACTATTTGACCAAGCCAGTGGATGCCAGCGCACTGGTCGACAAACTGCGTGCCTTGTGCGGTACGCAGTCCGGAGATGACCCGGTCACGCCGCTCGGCGTGTCCGCGTCGATGCGCGATATCGAGCAGCTTCTGGAGCGGGTGGCCCGTCACCCCGAGACGCCGGTGCTCATAACGGGCGAGTCGGGCGCCGGCAAGGAGGAGGTCGCGCGCCGGCTGCACAGCCTGGAGCATCCGGATCGACCTTTCGTGGCACTCAACTGCTCGGCGCTGCCGGAGCATTTATTGGAGACTGAGCTATTCGGACATGAGCGAGGCGCATTCACCGGCGCCGAGCGTGCCCACCGGGGCCTCTTCGAACAGGCGGAAGGCGGCACGCTCCTGCTGGATGAAGTTGGCGACATGCCGTTGCCGATGCAGGCCAAGCTGTTGCGCACGATTCAGGAACGCCAGGTCGTTCGCCTGGGCGGAGAGCGCCCTATAGCGGTGGCGCTTCGCCTTGTCTGCGCTACCCACGAGAACCTTGAGGAGCTGGTTGCCCAGCGGCGTTTTCGGGAGGACCTGCTCTATCGAATAAAGGTAGTGGAGGTCAGCGTTCCTCCACTTCGTGGTCGCCCGGAAGACGTCCCGTGGCTTGCCGAGCGCTTTCTCGACGAGCACCGGCGGCGTTTTCCCGATCGCGGCAAGACCCTTTCCGAGGAAGCCATCGCGGCATTGTGCGAGTATCGGTGGCCCGGAAATGTCCGGGAACTCAGACATGTTCTGGAACGCGCCTGCATCATGAACGAGGCGCCCACCCTCCGGGCCTCTGACGTATTCCCCGGCGCGTTACCCCAGGGCGGAAGCACGACCGGCCGTCGGCTTTCCGCGCGTGTCGCGGACAGCGAGCGCGGACATATCATTGCTGCCCTGGAGGAAAACGGCTGGCGGATTGCCGCTACCGCCGATTGCCTCGGCATAACCCGCAAGACGCTGTGGCAGAAGATGCGGCGCCTCGGCATTTCCCGACCTGGGGGGTGAATCGGCGCCCCGGCGTCCCTGCCTCGTCTGTTGCCTAATTTGTCCCTGATCAAGAGCTGATGTGCTGGTAACGGCACAATGGTGCCGTCCATCAACGGAGCGTCGCCGAGTGCGACTGCCGGGACCGACGCTCCAACCGGCGGTCCAATGTCCACGCCCTCGGAGAGGAAGGCATGTCGGCGAATGCAGGCAGCCTGATGCTCAGGTAAACGAGGGTGCACCCGGGCGCGACGGGAAACGGAGGCGCCCCTCGGGTACGGGGGAATGGTGCAGGGTCGGGAGTAGCC
>JASFMS010000330.1:0-3720 GCA_050117435.1 Ectothiorhodospiraceae bacterium
CGGACAGCCGTTCCACGACCCGGAAGCGGACCGCGCCCTGTTCGAGGCCATCGAGAAGAATCTCCACCAGACGGCGCGGCGCCGGCTGATACGTCTTCCGAACAACATCAACGACCCGGAATTCGCCCGGGCGCTGGTGGAGAATTTCCTGGAGATCTACGAGGAACAGGGCACAGGCATGAGGAGAGCATTCGATGCCTAGAATCGAACGACAGGAACTGCTGAAGCGGTTCCGCGGCATGATCGAACGCGGACAGCCCATTGTCGGCGGCGGCGCCGGCACCGGCCTCTCGGCGAAATGCGAGGAGGCCGGCGGCATCGACTTGATCGTGATCTACAACTCGGGGCGCTACCGCATGGCCGGTCGCGGTTCCCTGGCGGGTCTGCTGGCCTACGGTAATGCCAACGAGATCGTGGTGGACATGGCCTCCGAGGTGCTGCCGGTGGTCAATCACACGCCGGTGCTCGCCGGCGTCAACGGGACCGATCCATTCGTGGTAATGGACGACCTGCTGGCCAAGCTTCGGGGCATGGGGTTCTCCGGCGTACAGAATTTCCCCACCGTCGGCCTCATCGACGGCACGTTTCGCGCCAACCTCGAAGAGACGGGGATGGGCTACGCGCTGGAGGTGGACATGATCCGCAAGGCCGCGCAGCTGGACATGCTCACCACCCCCTACGTCTTTTCGACGGAAGACGCGCAGGCAATGGCCGGCGCGGGTGCGGACATCATCGTCTGTCACATGGGACTGACCACGGGCGGGTCCATCGGCGCGGAAACGGCCCGGGACCTGGACCAGTGTGTCGCGGACATAAACGCCTGGTCGGAGGCAGCGCGCGCCGTGCGTGATGACGTGATCGTGCTCTGCCACGGCGGTCCCATCGCCATGCCCGAGGACGCGGAATACGTGCTCGCGCGATGTCCCGACTGCCACGGCTTCTATGGCGCCTCCTCCATGGAGCGGCTGCCCACGGAGCTGGCGCTGACCGAACAGACCCGGAAATTCAAGCAGATCGGCCGCGGGTAGGCCGCCGGCTCCCGCGACATGAGGAGGTAGAGAGTCATGATAGGCGCCGTCATCGGGTGGACCGTATTCACCCTGATCGTTCTGGCGATCGTCATCGCGGTCGTCGTTTACCTGATGAAATGGCTGTATCGCCGTTCGTCCAAGGAGACCGCATTCGTGCGCACCGGCCTCAGCGGCCAGAAGGTGGTGCTGAACGGCGGGGCGTTCGTGTTGCCGATCATCCACGAGGTGATACCGGTGAACATGAATACCCTGCGCCTGGAGGTGCGCCGGGACCGGGAATCTGCGCTCATCACCAAGAACCGGATGCGCGTGGATGTCATGGCGGAGTTCTACGTCCGTGTCCGTGCCGAGCACGAGGCCATCGCCAATGCGGCTCAGACGCTCGGGCGCCGAACCATGCAACCGGAGCAGTTGAAGGAGCTGCTGGAAGGCAAGTTCGTGGACGCCCTGCGTTCCGTGGCGGCGGAGACCACCATGGAGGAGCTCCACGAGAAGCGCGGCGAGTACGTCAAGCAGGTCTCGGAGGCTGTCGGCGGGTACCTGGAGAAGAACGGTCTGGAGCTGGAAGGGGTGTCCCTGACCGGCATGGACCAGACCGACATGGAGTATTTCAATCCCTCCAATGCCTTCGACGCGGAGGGCCTCACCCGGCTGACCGAGGAGATCGAGCGGCGCAAGAAGCTGCGCAACGACATCGAGCAGGACACGCTGATCCAGATCCGCCAGAAGAACCTGGAGTCTGAGAAGCTGGCCCTCGATATCGATCGGGAAAGCGAGTACGCGCGGTTGGATCAGGAGCGCTCCATCGAGGCGCAGCGGGCGAGCCAGCGTGCCGCTGTCTCCCGCGAGCGCGCCGAGCAGCAGCGCCACTCGGAAGAGGCGGAAATCGCCGCCCGTCAGGCGACCGAGAAAGCCAGAATCGCCAGCGAACGTGCTCTGGACGAGGAGCGGATCAGCCGCGAGCAGGCCACGCAGCAACTGGAGGTCAGCCGCCGCCAGGCCCTGGAAATCGCGGAGCAGGCTCGCGCCATCGCCGTGGCGGAGAAATCCCGGGAGCAGTCGGAGGCGCAGGTCGCCGCCGAGCAGGCCCGTTCCAAGGTCGTCGAGGCGGAGGAAGAAGTCTTCAGCACGCGCGAGCGGGTGACCGCGGAACGGCGCAAGCAGATCAAGCTCATCGAGGCCGCGGAGGAGGCCGAGGCCCAGGGCATTCGCGCACGAATGGCCGCGGAGGCGGAAAAGGCTGCCGCCGGCGATCGCGCCGAAGCGGCCAGGCTGCAGGCGGAAGGCGAGGCGGACTCCGAGAAGACGCGGGCCGTGGCCGCGCGCCTGCGCCAGGAGGTGGACGCCGAGGGTCGCCGCAAGATGAACGAGGCCCTGAACGTGCTGACCCCCGAGTCCCGTACCTCGGAGATGCGCCTGCGGCTCATCGACAGGCTCGACGGCATCATTCGCGAGAGCGCCAAGCCCATGGAGCGCATCGAGGGCATCAAGATCCTGCACGTGGACGGCCTCGGCGGCATGAACGGCCATCACCCCGGCGGCAACGGCGCCGCCGGCGGCGGGGGCAACGGCAATGTGGCCGACGACATGGTCAACGCCGCGTTGCGGTTCCGGGCCCAGGGGCCGCTGGTCGACGAGTTGCTCAAGGAGCTCGGCCTCAACGGCGGCGCCGACCTCAACAAGCTGGCGGGCGTGTTCGGTGAGGCGCAGCAGAGCAAAGGGCGTGGCACCGGCAGCGGCCAGCGCAAACCCAAGTCGTCCTGAAGCACGAGTGAGCAATGCCGAAGGTCTATACCTCAAGTGTCATCGACGCTCCCGCGGACCGAATCTGGTCGCTCGTGCGGGACTTCAACGCGCTTCCCCAGTGGCACCCGGCCATCGCCGACAGCCGCATCGAGAGCGGCATGCCGTCGGACCGCGTGGGATGCGTGCGCAACTTCCACCTCACGGACGGGGGCAACATCCGCGAGCAGTTGCTGGCGCTGTCGGATTACGAATACAGCTGTAGCTATTCCATCCTGGCCTCGCCCATGGGTGTGGAGAATTACATCGCCACCCTGCGGTTGACGCCGATCACCGACGGCGACCGAACGCTGGCGGAGTGGACGGCGGAGTTCGACTGCGATCCCGGCCGCGAGCAGGACCTGGCTGAGCAGATCGGAGAGGGGGTGTTTCAGGGCGGATTCAACGCCCTGAAGGAACGTTTCGGCGGCGGGTGACGGTGTCCACGGTATGGTTCGCGTAACGCGCAGCACGGTCATCGACGCGCCGCCGGAAGCGGTCTGGCGGGTACTGCGGGACTTCAACAGCCATCGCGACTGGCACCCGGCCATCGCCGAGAGCGTCATCGAGGGGGGGCGACGCGGCGACCAGGTCGGCTGCGTACGCCGGTTTCGTCTTCGCGACGGCGGAGAGTTGCGCGAGCAGCTCCTCGCCCTTTCCGACCTGGATCGTCGGCTGGTCTACTGCATTCTGGACGCCCCTCTGCCCTTGTACGGTTATGTCGCCCAGTTACGCCTGAAGCGTATAACCGATACCGGCGGCACCTTCTGGGAGTGGCAGTCGGACTTCGAAACGCCTGAAGGGCGGGAAGCGGAACTGGCCGGAATCGTCGGCGGTGATATCTATGAAGCCGGCTTCGAGGCGTTGCGGCGCCGGCTGACCGGGCCGACCACAATCCCGGTGTCAC
>JASFMS010000331.1:0-3694 GCA_050117435.1 Ectothiorhodospiraceae bacterium
CGACCCGGTATCGCGGGTACTGTTCTCCGGCGACATGGGTGCCTCGCTGGTGGATGACGATCCCGGCGCACCGGTCGAGGACTTCGACGCCCACGTCCCGCACATGCGCGGTTTTCATCGCCGCTACATGTCCTCCAACCGGGCCTGCCGGCTATGGGCGGACATGGTCCGGAAGCTGAACCCGGAGATGATCGTGCCCCAGCACGGACGCCCTTTCCGGGGCGCCGCCGTAATAGGCCGTTTCCTGGACTGGATCGGCGATCTGCAGTGCGGGGTGGACCTTTTGACGCCGGAGAGCTACCGGGTTCCCTGAGCCGTGGCCGGGCTCATTCGAACAGGTGGCCGAACTTGGCCGCCTTGGTCTCCAGGTAGGCGTGGTTGTGGGGATTGCGCCCGGCGTGAAGCGCCAGCCGCTCGGTTACGTCGATCCCCGCGCGGGTAAGCCCTTCCACCTTCTGTGGGTTGTTGGTGAGCAGCCGCACGCGCTGCACGCCCAGACAACGCAGCATGTCCGCGGCAACGCCGTAGTCCCGGGCGTCGGCCTCGAAGCCCAACGCCACGTTAGCTTCTACCGTGTCAGCCCCCTGCTCGTCCTGAACCCCATAGGCGCGGATCTTGTTGAGCAGACCGATGCCGCGGCCCTCCTGTCGGAGGTAAACGAGCACGCCGCGACCCGCCTTGCCGATGCGCTTCAGGGCCGCCTCGAGCTGGGGACCGCAGTCGCAGCGGCGGCTGAACAATGCGTCACCGGTAAGGCATTCCGAATGCACCCGAGCGACCACCGGTTCTTCGCCCCCGATCTCGCCCATCACCAGCGCCACGTGCTCGCGACCGGACTCCGGCTCGCTGAAACCGTGGATGACGAAATCCCCCCATTCGGTGGGTAGGCGGGCGGAAGCCACGTGAATGACTTTGGCCCCTTCGGCAGTGTTGCTGCTTTGCTCGGCGCTCATCTGACTCGGGCGATACGGTCCGTGCGGGCTTGCCGCAGTTACGTCAAGAAGGTGGGTAACGATACCACGGATAGCCGCCCGCCGGGGCTCGGCCGGCGGCTATCCCCTGTCTGTGAACGCCAGTCAGCGGTCCCGGCCGTGGGGTGTCGTGAAGTCGATGTCCGGCCCCTTCGGAATGATGCCCGTAGGGTTGATCATCGGGTGGCTGGTGTAATAGTGGCGCTTGATGTGATCCAGATTCACCGTTTCCGCCACGCCGGGCACCTGATACAGCTCCCGGGTGTAGGCCCAGAGATTGGGATAGTCGGCGATGCGGCGGATGTTGCACTTGAAGTGACCCACATAGACGGGGTCGAAACGTACGAGCGTGGTGAACAGGCGCCAATCCGCCTCCGTCAGACGCTCACCCACCAGGTAGCGCTGCTCCCCGAGGCGGCGCTCCAGAGTATCCAGGGCCTCGAACAGGGCTTCCACGGCCTCCTCGTAGGCCGCCTGCGTGGTGGCGAAGCCCGCCTTGTAGACGCCGTTGTTCACGCGATCGTAGACGTAGGCGTTAATCTCGTCGATGTCCTCCCGCAGCCCTTCCGGGTAGAAGTCCAGAGAACCGTCGCCAAATTCGTTGAAGGCTGAATTCAGGATGCGAATAATGTCGGCGGATTCGTTGTTGACGATGGTGCCGGTCTTCGTGTCCCAGAGCACTGGCACGGTCACCCGCCCCGTGTAGTCCGGCTTGGCGGCGGTGTAGACCTGGTGCATGAACTGCCGGCCGCCAACGCGGTCGCCCGTTGCCCCGGGATAGTCATCGAAGGACCAGCCGTTCTCGCCCATATACGGGTGCACCACGGAAACACCGATCACGTCTTCCAGCGCCTTCAGGCGGCGGAAGATGAGCGTGCGGTGGGCCCAGGGGCAGGCCAGCGAGACGTAGAGATGATAACGGCCCGGCTCCGCGGGAAACCGGGCGTCCGCCCCCGGTTCCACGAAATCCCGGAACTTGGTGTCGGGGCGCACGAAACGCCCCCCGTGTTTGTCGGTGTCGTACCACCGGTCGTGCCAGACACCTTCGATAAGCATTCCCATGAATTACTCGCTGAGTCGGTGGGCGATCTCGGCCACGTGACGCCCCTGGAACCGGGCGATGGCCAGCTCGTTCTCGCTCGGCTGCCGGCTACCGTCACCCTTGGCCAGTGTCGTGGCCCCATACGGCGTGCCGCCGGTGATCTCGTCCATGTTGAACAGCTCCTGGCAACTGTAGGGAACGCCGACGACGACCATGCCGTGGTGCATCAGCGTGGTGTGAAACGACTGCAGGGTGGTTTCCTGACCGCCGTGCTGGGTAGCCGTGCTGGCGAAGACGCTGCCCACCTTGCCGATGAGCCTGCCGTTGGCCCACAGGGATCCGGTCTGGTCCAGGAAGTTGCGCATCTGCGCTGCCATGTTGCCGAAGCGCGTGGGCGTACCGAAAATCACGGCATCGTATTCTGCAAGATCTTCCGGATGGGCAACCGGCGCCTCCTGATCCACCTTCGCCCCGGACTCGCGGGCAACATCCTCCGGCACCAGCTCGGGCACCCGCCGGATGTGGACCTCGCTGCCCGATACCTCGCGAGCGCCCGCCGCCACGGCTTCCGCCATGGTCTCTACGTGACCGTACATGCTGTAGTAAAGAACAAGTAACCGTGCCATACGGATTCACTCCTGATTGGCTGCTTTCTTCCATGTACCGTATGGCCACCCCTTTTTGAGAACAATGGATCAAACAGCGAATATACTGTTTCCTTATTGGAGACGACGAGGCAGCCAGATCCATGGACCGACTCACCAGCATGGAAGTCTTCGTCCGCGTCGCGGAAGAGGATGGTTTCACGGCCGCGGCGCGAAAACTCGAGCTGTCCAAATCCGTCGTCAGCAAGCACGTGCAGTCCCTTGAAAAGTACCTCGGGGTAAGGCTTTTCAATCGCACCACGCGCCGTCTGTCGCTGACCGAGGCGGGTACCCGTTACTACGAGCGATGTGTGGGCATCATTGACGAGGTCGGTGAAGCGGAGCGGGCCGTCAGTTCACTGTACGCTCTGCCCCGGGGGGTACTGCGGGTCAACGCGCCGGTATCCTTCGGCATTCTCCACCTGGGCCCCGCCCTGCCGGCGTTCCTGCGCCGCTATCCCGACCTGCAGGTGGACATCAGCCTCAATGATCGCTACGTGGACGTTGTAAACGAGGGCTTCGATGTGGCCGTGCGTATCGGCCGCCTTGAGGACTCCAGCCTCATCGCGCGACGGGTGGCGTCCTCCCAGGCGTGGCTATGCGCCTCGCCCGACTACCTCGAGGCGAACGGAACGCCTTCCTCGCCGGCCGATCTCACGGCCCACAACTGCCTGGTCTACGCCTACTCCCGCCAACCGGGCGGCTGGTTCCTTCGGGCCCCCGATGGGCGGGAACACCGCCTCAACGTGGAAGGTACTCTTCGCGCCAACAACGGCGAGTTTCTACTGTCCGCCGCGGTCCGCGGCACCGGCATCGTGATGATGCCGGACTTCATCTGCGCCGACGCCGTCCACCGCGGCGAGCTGGTGCGCCTGTTGCCGGAATACCGGACCGCCGAGCTGAATATCAGCGCCGTGTATCCGTACGCACGCAACGTCTCTGCCAAGGTCAGAGCGTTCGTGGATTTCCTGGCTGAGGAATTTGGGGAAGGACTGAAGGACTGAGGCAGGGTGGCCCTACCTGACTGATTGTGCAGT
>JASFMS010000332.1:0-3686 GCA_050117435.1 Ectothiorhodospiraceae bacterium
GATGCGGGTTTCGTCCTGCGGCTGCGGAGCATTCTGCGCGAGGAGAACGCGGACCTCGTGCATCTGCACAGCCGGCGTGGCGCGGACGTGCTCGGTGGCCTCGCCGCCCGTCTGGCCGGGGTTCCGGCGGTGCTCAGTCGCCGGGTGGACAACCCGGAGCCGCGTTGGGTGGTGGCCCTGAAATATCGGCTCTACGCCCACGTGATCACCATCTCCGAGGGCATTCGCCGCGTGTTGCTGTCCGAGGGGCTGGCGCCGGAAAAGGTCACCTGTGTTCCCAGCGCCGTGGATACCGAGCGCTACAGCCCCGGCGGCGATCGGGAATGGTTTCGCCGGGAGTTCGGTCTGGCCGAAGACGAGCCTGTCGTGGGCATGGCAGCGCAGTTCATTCCCCGCAAGGGTCACCGGGTGCTGATGGACGCGGCGCCGGTGATTCTCGCCCGCCATCCACGGACACGCTTTCTGCTGTTCGGCCAGGGACCCGAAGAGAGTGCCGTACGGGAATACGCCGCTGCCGTGGGTCTCGGTGATCGCGTAGTTTTCGCCGGCTTCCGGGACGACATGCCCCGAATCCTGCCCTGTCTGGATGTGCTGGCGCACCCGGCGACGATGGAGGGACTGGGCGTCGCCCTGCTGCAGGCCGCCGCCTGCGGTGTGCCGGTGGTGGCGAGCCGCGTGGGTGGAATACCTGAGGCGGTGCGTGACGATGTGAACGGTATCCTTGTCGCGCCCGGGGACAGTGACGCCCTGGCCGAGGCGGTGAGCCGTCTTCTCGCGGACCCGGCTCTCGCCCGGCAATTGGCGGAGGGCGGGCCGGAGCTGGTCCGGCGGTGTTTCTCCATCCCCGCCATGGTGGACGGCAATCATCGTGTATACCTAATGTTGACCGGCGAACGCCTATGAGCCCGTGGTTGGATACGACGGCGCACTGGAGCGGACGGACTTGTCCATGACCCACGCACAGCCCCGCATCGCCCTCGTCGGCTTCGGAACCAACGCCGGCGGGATCGGCAAGGTAATGCTCAACCTGATCAACGCGATGGCAGCGCGGGGTGTGCCCGTGGACGTACTCATGCCGCGCGTCGAGGGGCCGGATCTGGAGCGTCTGGACACCAGGGTGCGGCGCCTTGCCATCGGCAAAGGCGTAGGCGCGGTGCTGGCGTTGGCGCGGTATTTTCGGGAGTCGGCGCCGGAGGCGGTGATCTGCAACAAGGAGCGGGCGAACCGCGACGTGGTACTGGCGCGGATGATCGCCCGCCGCAGGGTCAGGGTGGTCTTCCGGGTCGGAACGAATCTGTCGGTCCACCTGGCGCGAAGGCATATCTGGCAACGCGGCATAAAGCGCCTCCAGATCCGGCTGGTCTATCCACGAGCGGATCTGATTGCGGCCAATTCCCACGGCGTTGCCGACGATGTCATCCGCGTTACCGGCGTCCCGACCGAGCGGGTCACGCTGCTGCCCAATGCCACCGTGCCCGGCGACCTTGCCGCTCGCGCCGGCGAACCCGTGGAACATCCCTGGCTGTCGACCGGTGAAATCCCTGTGATTCTCGCGGTGGGGAGACTCACGAGGGCCAAGGACTTCCCCACCCTGATTCGCGCCTTCGCCCGGGTTGCCGCCGATCGCCCGTGTCGTCTGATAATCCTTGGAGAGGGCAAGGAGCGCGCGGCGTTGAGGCAGCTGGCCGTGGACTGCGGAGTGGATTCTCTCGTGGAGCTTCCGGGGTACCGAGTGAACCCGTATGCCTGGATGAGTCGGGCGTCCGTGTTCGTGCTCTCCTCCGCCTGGGAGGGCATGCCCAATGTGCTGATCGAGGCCCTCGCCTGCGGCACGCCGGTGGTCGCCACCGACTGTCCCTACGGCCCGCGGGAGATATTGGAGCAGGGTCGCTACGGGCCGCTGGTGCCCGTGGGGGATGAAGCCGCCATGGCGGACGCCATCCGCTGGACCCTGGACGATCCGCTGGAGGCCCGCCAGCTCAGAGTGGCCGCGCATCCCTACAGCGCCGCCGGCGCGGCGGAGGCGTATCTGCACGCCCTGCTGCCCGAGGCGGTTGCGGAGGATGTCGGCGAGGTGGCGGCCCGGCGTCAGTAGGGATAGCCGAATTCCGCCAGCGGCAGGCCGAGCTCGTCCATCAGCCAACGATTCCCCTCGGTAAAGCGCCGGCGAATCGTGTCGATGGTTTCCGGGCGCAACAGGCGCTGCGGCGACGCGACGCCGCCGCGGAAGCGGGAGCGGTTCATCATGCGCGGCAGGTCGGAGCGAAGCTTGTTGGAGAGCAGTCTCGCGACCACCCGCTTGTCCAGAACGCTGCGGTAGGTGAAATGATTCAGCCAGCGCGCCAGCGTCAGGGCGCGCAGAGCGAATCCCGCATTCTCGGCGTTGTCTCCCGGTTCCGGGCCCCCGGACGCAAGGCCGAAGCGCGCACTGTAGTCCGCCACAAAGGCCGCGGGATCGTCCCGGAACGCCTCGAAAAGGAAGACGTGGACGTGGGAAGCGCCGAACAGTTCCCGGTAGTAGCGCACCAGTCCGGCGTAGTCCAGATGATCGAAGGAGAACAGCGGGTACTTGAAGCGGTGCCGGGCCACGTCCTTGCGGAACCGTTCCGGGAACAGGTAGCGCTCCGGGCGGTGAGTGCCGCCCTCGCGGATGTAGTGCGCGTAGAGCGCTGCCGTCATGTCGACCTGATTGCGCAGGAAGATGACGATTTCGGCATCGCCGAAGGTCCGTTTCAGGCGCTGGGCCACGTCCCGGGACTGGCAGCCCAGCATGCCGCCGGAGTGGACGTTGCCGCTGAGCTCTTCCTCGCAGAGCACTGCCCACTCGGCGTCCTCGCGCTCGTATTCCGCGAGCCGGGCCCGGGCGGCGGCCGGGTCGAAGCGAAAGGCCGAGGGCTCCAGGAACGCCTCCTGCACCGTGTTGCGGGGAACGTAGGCGACGTTCGCCACGTTGGGGTAGTAGCGCTTCTGAAACCAGGTCGTCGCGGTCTTGTGGTAGCCGATGTGGATGAGGTGGCGCGGCATGTGCTGTGCTGGCTCCGGGTGCCCGATGGGAACGGATTCTACGTGGCCGATACGCCGCGATACAGCGCCGCGCGTACGTCGGCTGCAGTGACCGCACGTCACGGGTATACTCAGCAGCCGGATCAACAGCGACGGCTCTATGCCCCGGACAGACTTGACGATTGTCAGCCCCCTCGGTCGGGGAGGCGGCGGCAGCCACGGTGGAATTACCCCCTTCGTTCTCAATCTTGCGGCCGGTATGCAGGCGCAGGGCGTTGGTGTGGAGCTTCTGTGCTTCTACCCCGAGGGCGCCGACGCGGTGGGGGAGCGGTTGCCGAAGGGTATCGCGCTGCGGGTGCTGGAGGCTCGCAATCGCCGGGAGTTGCGGAAGCGGCTTGGTCGCTATATGCGGCAGACGGCGCATAGCCGCTTTCTGGCCGCGGGGCACCGGTTCAACGACGCGCTGCTGAGCGCGGCCGTGGCCGAGGGCACGACGGCCAGGGCCTATGCCAGCGTCCACAACACGATTTCCCGGGAAGTGGCGGGCATGGGCTGGATACGCGGCCGGCGCTGGCTCGCCGCCATGCGCCGTCAGTACGCGCGCGCTGCCGGGGTGATCGCGGTCTCCCGGGGCGTGGCGGAGGATCTCGTGAGCCTGGTGCCGGTGTCGAGGGAGCGCCTGC
>JASFMS010000333.1:0-3685 GCA_050117435.1 Ectothiorhodospiraceae bacterium
CGCGGGCGGATCGTCCTCCAGCATGGGCGCCAGCAGATGGGCTTCCATGTGGTGCACGCCCACCGCGGGCAGGTCGAGACCCCATGCCAGGCTCCGCGCCACGGAGGCCCCCACCAGAAGCGCTCCCGCCAGACCCGGGCCCCGGGTATAGGCGATGCCGTCCAGGGCGTGCCGGTCGGTCCCCGCTGCCTGCAGCGTTTCCTCGATCAGAGGCACCAGTTTGCGGATGTGGTCCCGGGACGCCAGCTCCGGCACCACGCCGCCGTAGCGGGCGTGGGTGGCGATCTGGCTGTGGAGTCGGTGAGCGATCAGACCCCGTTCGCCGTCGAAGACGGCGACACCGGTTTCGTCACAGGAGGTTTCTATGCCGAGGACACGCATGGGAAGCCGTTTGCGGAGGTCAAAAGAAACTGCCCGCGCCTTTTGCATTTAGGTGGGGCCGCGTATAGAATGTCGCGCCTTGGCTGGCGGCAGTCGGCCAATTATTCTACAGCGACATGCAACGAAAGGAAGGTGTAGAGCTACATGCCCAGCGTCAAGGTTCGCGAAAACGAGCCCTTCGAGGTTGCTCTGCGGCGCTTCAAGCGCTCCTGTGAAAAGGCCGGTGTGCTCTCCGAAATTCGCCGTCGCGAACACTACGAGAAGCCGACCCAGGTCCGCAAGCGCAAGCAGGCGGCTGCCGTCAAGCGCCACCTCAAGAGGCTTCAGCGCGAGCAGCAGCGCCGCGTGCGTCTGTACTGATCGCACCTTCCCGTGCGGAAACCGCGTCGATGAGTGAGCTCAAGGGCCGGATCACCGAGGCCGTGAAAGCGGCCATGCGTGCGGGCGACAAGTCACGCCTCGGCACGCTTCGCATGGTTTCCGCCGCCGTCAAGCAGCAGGAAGTGGACACCCGCAAGGAAGTCTCCGATGCGGACGTGCTCACCGTGCTGGACAAGATGGTCAAGCAGCGCCGGGAAGCGCTGAGTCAGTATCGCGACGCGGGCCGGGACGATCTGGCGGACAAGGAGCAGGCCGAGCTCGACGTCATCGCCGAATTCCTGCCGCAGCCCCTGAGTGACGACGAAGTCGATCAGATGATCGACGCCGCGGTCGCCGAGACCGGGGCGGCGTCCGTCAAGGACATGGGCAAGGTCATGGCTGCGCTCAAGCCCCGCGTTCAGGGCCGCGCCGACATGGGCAAGGTCAGCGCTCGCGTCAAGTCCCGTCTCTCGGGTGCCTGAGCCCGGGCACTGCGTCGCCCTCCCGTTTGCACTATGCTTCCCCTCCTGCGAGTTGAGGGGCCGGCGACATGGGCCGCATTCCTGATCGCTTCATCGATGAACTGCTGAACCGCGTCGACGTGGTCGAGGTGGTAGGCGAGCGCGTCGAGCTGAAACGTTCGGGCAGCAACTACCATGCCCTGTGCCCGTTTCACTCGGAGCGCACGCCGTCGTTCACCGTTAGCCCGAGCAAGCAGTTCTATCATTGCTTCGGCTGCGGCGCCCACGGCACCGCCATTCGCTTTCTCATGGAATACGAGCGAATGGAGTTCCGCGAGGCGGTGGAATCCCTGGCTCGCATGGTGGGCATGGAGATGCCCGAATCGGCGCGGGAGCCCGTCACCGAGAGTCATGACGCGGTTTACGCCGTGCTGGCACGCGCCGCGGAGCTCTACCGGGAGTGGCTGCGCCGCCATCCGGATCACGCGCGCGCCGTCGACTACCTGCGTGGACGGGGCCTCACGGGGGAGGTTGCCGCGCGCTACGGCATCGGTTTCGCGCCGCCCGGCTGGGACAACCTGGGCGCCAGAGTCGCCGACAAAGACGCGCTGGTCCAGGCAGGCCTGCGCATTCAGCGCGACGGCGGCGGGGGCTACGACCGGTTCCGGGACCGGATCATGTTCCCGATTCGCGACCGCCGTGGCAGAGTCATCGGTTTTGGTGGGCGGGTGCTTGGCGAAGGGGAGCCCAAGTACCTGAATTCCCCGGACACACCGGTCTTTCACAAGGGCCAGGAGCTCTACGGGCTCTATGAGGTCCTGGAGGCGGAGCGCCACCCTGAGGACGTGGTGGTGGTGGAGGGCTACATGGACGTGGTCGCCCTCGCGCAGAGCGGATTGAATCGCGCCGTCGCCACACTCGGCACGGCCACGTCCACCCGCCAGGTGGAGCGGCTGTTCCGGGTCACCAGGGACGTGGTGTTCTGCTTCGACGGCGACGAAGCCGGCCGCCGTGCCGCGTGGCGGGCGCTGGAGAGTGCCCTGCCGGCCATGCGCGAGGGTCGGCAGGCCCGGTTCCTTTTCCTTCCCGAAGGCGAGGACCCGGACAGCCTGGTGCGCGCCCGGGGGCGGGACGCCTTCGAAGAGATGATGGCCGCCGCGGAGCCGCTGTCCGAGTTCCTGCTGGCCCGGCTGGCCGAAGGCGCGGACATGGGCAGCATGGACGGGCGCGCGCGGATGGTGGATCAGGCCATACCGTTGCTGCGCCGCCTGCCGCCGGATGTCTACCGGCGCATGCTGCTGGAGCGGCTCGCCACTGTTGCGCGGCTGGAAGTGAGCTATCTTGAGGCGGTGGTGGACGGGCGTGAGCAGCATACTGTGCCGCAGCCTCCACCGCGGCAGAGGAAAGCGCCGGCGGATCGCGTGGTGCGACGCACCCCGGTACGTCTGGCCATCGCTCTGCTGTTGCAGTGCCCGGCGCTGGCCACAATGGTGGACGATCCGGAAGGACTCCGGTCGCTGGACGTTCCGGGTATCGGCCTGTTGCTGGAGGTCCTTGAATTATCGCGGTCTGAGCCGCATATCACCTCTGGCGCGATACTGGAACGCTTCCGGGGCTCCGAGCACGAAGCGGCCCTGTGGAAGCTGGCCACATGGGATCATATGGTCCCGGAACAGGGGCTGGAAGCAGAGTTCCGGGGTGCGCTGGAACGCTTGCTGGCGTTGAGGAACGAGCAACGCCTGCAATACTTGCACGACAGGTTCACGCAAGGCGAGCTGACGCCCGACGAGCGGGAAGAATATCGGACCCTGTTGGCAAAAAACCACCGAGGTTAATCGTTTCTCGGTCAAGTTTCGTTTGTCAAGGCCGATCAAGTCGCTATAATGCGCGGTCCATTGGCGCCGCCTTGGTTTTCCTTGCAGCTCCACTACGTACGGTAGGCTATGACGACCCAGGATCAGCAATCCCAGATCAGAGAACTGATTGCCCGGGGTAAGGAACAGGGTTACCTGACCTATGCCGAGGTGAACGACCATCTGCCCGATGACATCGTCGATCCGGAGCAGATCGAAGATATTATCGGCATGATCAATGACATGGGGATTACGGTCCACGAGACCGCCCCCGATTCCGATGAGCTGTTGCTCAGCGATGCCGCCGTAACCACGGACGAGGACGAGGCCGAAGAGGCCGCAGCGGCACTGGCGTCCGTGGACGCCGAGTTTGGCCGGACGACGGATCCCGTGCGCATGTACATGCGCGAAATGGGAACGGTCGAGCTGCTTACCCGTGAAGGCGAGATCGAACTTGCCAAGCGCATCGAGGAAGGCCTGGACCAGGTGCTTCGCGCGCTCTCCTCCTACCCCGAGTCCGCCCGCACGCTCTCGGCGGTATTCGAGCAGGTGGAGCTGGGTGAGTTCCGCCTTGCCGATGTCATCTCCGGCTTCCGTGATCTCGCCGAGATCGGCGAGGAAATACCCGAG
>JASFMS010000334.1:0-3683 GCA_050117435.1 Ectothiorhodospiraceae bacterium
ATTGCCATCCCCGAGCACCCAGGCGTAGGCGCCAGTCTTCGGATTGCGGTGAGCGTCCCGCAGGAACCAAAGTCCGTGGCGGGCCGCATCCAGATAGTCCTCCCGCTGGAAGTGCATCGCTGCCCGGGCGTAGTTGACGATGAACCGCGTGCTGCTCACCAGGTGGCGGGTGTCGGCGTCATAGATACGGCCGTCGTCGAGGAAGTGCTGAAAGAATCCGCCGCGCCGGCGATCGATACAGCGGGGGTGGTAGAAGGCCATGGTGTCGGCGACATGGGCGGTCAGAAAACGGGGCTCACGCCAGCTGGTTGGCTTTTCGGTCATGTTTCCGGTTCCCGGCGTCGGATTCTCCCGGGAATCCTCGCCGGTGATTCCGGTAGGTGCAAGGGAGCCGCGCCGAGTATACTGTATATAAAAACAGTATCTGGATGTTGCGGCTTTCCGATGACAGACCCTGCACCGCTCTACGCCGAGCTTCACTGCATTTCCAACTTCACCTTTCTCCGTGGCGCCTCGCATCCGGAGGAGCTTGTCTCGCGGGCGGCGGAGTTGGGCTACGAGGCTCTCGCCATCACCGACGAATGTTCCGTCGCCGGCGTCGTGCGGGCCCATGTGGCCGCCGGAGAGCACGGCCTGAAGCTGCTCATCGGCACGGAGCTGCGGCTCAGCGACGGCCCATGCCTGGTACTCATCGCCCCCGATCGCGCGGCATACGGCCAGATGTGCGCGCTCATCAGCCTGGGGCGCTCCCTGGCTCCGAAGGGAGAGTATCGTCTGACATGCGCCGACGTGGCGGACGCCGTACCCCGGTGTCTGGCGATCGCGCTGACCGATCACCGCACCACGGACGCGGAGGCGGACTGGTTCGCCGAACGTTTCGGCGATCGCGGCTGGCTCGGCGTCACCCTGCTGCGGGACGCCCACGACCCGGAACGGCTGGCGCGCAACGAGGCGCTGGCCACGCGCACAGGCCTGCCGCGACTGGCCTGCGGCGACGTCCACATGCACCGCCGCGGCCGCCGGGCGCTGCAGGACACGCTTACCGCCATTCGTCTCGGCAAACCGCTACCGGAGATCGGACTGGCGGTACACGGCAGCGGGGAACGACACCTGCGTCGTCGCCGGGTACTCGGTCGGCTCTATCCCCGCGAGCTGCTCGCGGAAACCGTGCGTCTCGCCGCGCAGTGCCGCTTCTCGCTGGACGAGCTGCGCTACGAGTACCCCGAGGAGCTGGTCCCCGACGGCCACACCCCGGCGTCGTGGCTGCGACGCCTGGTGGAGAAAGGCGCCGCCGCTCGCTGGCCGGGCGGCGTACCGGGAAAGGTGCGAAAGCAGATCGAATATGAGCTGGCGCTCATCGCCGAGCTGCGCTACGAGCCCTACTTTCTCACCGTCCACGATGTAGTCGACTATGCGCGCAGCCGGGACATCCTCTGTCAGGGCCGGGGTTCGGCGGCGAATTCCACGGTCTGCTACTGCCTCGGCATCACCCAGGTGGACCCGGCGCGGATGAGCCTGCTCTTCGAGCGTTTCATCTCCCGGGAGCGCAACGAGCCACCGGACATCGACGTGGACTTCGAGCACGAGCGCCGCGAGGAGGTGATCCAGTACATCTACCGCAAGTACGGCCGCCACCGGGCCGCTCTCGCCGCCACCGTCATCCGCTACCGCCCTCGCAGCGCCCTGCGCGATACCGGGAAGGCGCTGGGAATGACCGTGGATCAGGTGGAACGGCTGACGCGCGCCGTGCAGTGGTGGGACGGCGGCCGGCAAATCGACGGAGCACGGCTGCGCGAGGCGGGTTTCGATCCGGACAACCCGCTGCTGTACCGCGTGCTGACCGTTGCCAACGAGCTGCTGGGTTTCCCGCGCCACCTTTCCCAGCACGTGGGCGGCTTCGTCATCTCCCAGGGTCCCCTGGCCGAGCTGGTTCCCACGGAGAATGCCGCCATGGAGGGGCGCACCATCATCCAGTGGGACAAGGACGACCTGGAGGCCCTGGGACTGCTCAAGGTGGACTGCCTGGCGCTGGGCATGCTCACCGCCATTCACAAGTGCTTCGATCTCATCGCCGACCAGCGCGGCCGCCGGCTCACGCTGGCGAGCGTGCCGCCGGAGGATCCGGCGGTCTACGAGATGGTATCCCGCGCCGACACGGTGGGCGTCTTCCAGGTGGAGTCCCGGGCGCAGATGGCGATGCTCCCCCGCATGCGCCCACGGAACTTCTACGACCTGGTCATCGAGATTTCCATCGTCCGCCCCGGTCCGATCCAGGGCGACATGGTTCATCCCTACCTGCGCCGCCGGGAAGGGCTGGAAGCGGTCTCCTACCCCAGCGAGGCCATCCGCGGCGTGCTCCAGCGCACCCTGGGAGTGCCCATCTTCCAGGAGCAGGTAATGCAGCTCGCGGTGGTAGCCGCCGGCTTCACCCCCGGCGAGGCCGACGGCCTGCGCCGCTCCATGGCGGCCTGGCGGCGCAAGGGCGGCCTGGGCCACTTCCGGCAACGACTGCTCAACGGCATGAGCGAGCGCGGCTATGACCAGGAGTTCGCCGAACGCGTTTTCAACCAGATTCAGGGCTTCGGCGAGTACGGCTTCCCCGAATCCCATGCCGCCAGCTTCGCGCTGCTGGTCTATGTCTCCGCCTGGCTCAAACGTTTCGAACCCGCCGCTTTCACCTGTGCGCTGCTGAACAGCCAGCCCATGGGCTTCTACGGTCCCTCCCAGCTCGTCCGCGATGCCCGGGAGCACGGCATCGACGTGCATGCCGTGGATGCCACTGCCAGCAACTGGGACTGCACGCTGGAGACGTCGATCGCCGGTGCGTTCGGCATCCGGCTGGGACTGCGCATGGTCAAGGGGCTCTCCCGGGAAGGCGGCGAGCGAGTCGTCGAGGCGCGTCGGGCAGCCCCTTTCGAGGACGTTCAGGACCTGACCCGGCGGGCGCGGCTGACCCGCCGCGACATCAAGGCCCTGGCGGATGCCGGTGCCCTTGCCCCACTGGCCGGTCATCGGCGCAATGCCTGGTGGCAGGTTCTCGGGATCGAGGAGGAACTGCCCGTTCTCGGCGACGCGCGCATCCGCGAAGAGTCGCCGGCACTGCGAGCCCCCACGGAGGGGCAGGACCTGGTGCACGACTACAACAGTACCGGCCTGAGCCTGGGCCGCCATCCCCTGGCCCTGCTGCGCCCGACGCTTGCGAAACGCCGTTTCCGCACCGCCGCGCAGTTGCGCGATGCCGGGCACAAGCGTCTGGTGCGCACAGCGGGGGTGGTCATCACCCGCCAACACCCCGCCTCCGCCCGGGGTGTCACCTTCGTCACCCTTGAGGACGAAACCGGAATCGTGAATGTGGTGATATGGCGCCGGCTGGCCGAGCGCCAGCGAGCCATCGTCGTGGGGGCCCGCCTGATGGGCGTGGTGGGGATCTGGGAACGGCGCGGAGAGGTTGCCCACCTGATCGCCGGACGACTGGAGGACCACAGCCAGCTGCTCGGCGAACTGACCGTCACCAGCCGTGATTTTCAGTAACCAATACCGCGGAAATCGCCTCCCATCCGTATGTAAACCTTCCCGTCCACCTGCCGATAAATAGTGTCTCGAAACCGTGTTCGCATCCGGGCCCGTCGACCTGACACGGCCCTCATGCGCCCCACAATCCGGACAACAGGGGGATAGCATGT
>JASFMS010000335.1:0-3680 GCA_050117435.1 Ectothiorhodospiraceae bacterium
CAGTCATCGAACTCGGCGATCGCCGCCCAGAGGGATTCCACCTCGTCGACCAGCAACGTGGTCGGTTCGTTCCCCCGGAAGTACGGGTGATCGAGCACGGTGTCGATGTCATTCACCGGTGTCGCCTGCCTCAGCCGATTCACGGCGTCCCGCCAGGCATCGCTCGCGTAGACATCGGCGTGCGGACTGTCCGCGATTCGCTCGCCGCGAGCGCCGCCCACCAGATCGAAGAAAGCCCGCTCGAAAGGCAGGCCGGAGTCCGCCAACGCCTTGTAGAACGCGTTTGTCAGGCGCGCGTCCTGACTTCGCTCGCCGCTGGAGGAAAGCCCCAGCCGGGCCAGGGTGCGCTCCATCAAGGCGGCCTCGAACGTGGGCATGAATTCGGCAAGCGCATCGTGCAGGTCCTGCTCCGCCGCCAATCCCAGAAAACACTCGGCCAGCCGGTGCAGGTTCCAGTCCAGCGAGTCCGGCTGGCGCCCGAAGGCGTAGAGTCCGGTACGGTCGAAATACGCAGCGGTAAACCCGGGTTCCAGGGTGGGCAGAAAGCGCCAGGGCCCGTAGTCGAAACTCTCACCGGTGATCACAACGTTGTCCGTGTTGAGCACCCCGTGCACGAACCCGGCCACCGTCCACTCCGCCCCCATCCGGGCCACGGCACGGGTTACGGCCCGCAGCAGACCGACGGCCCGGCCCGCCGTATCCGGTGCGTCGAATTCAGGCCAGTACGTGGCCACGCTGTAGTTCAACAGCCGGCTCAGAGCGTCGGTGTTGCCTTGATAGGCCAGACGCTGAAAACTGCCGATGCGGATATGGCTATGGCCGAGCCGCACCAGCACGCAGGAGCGTGTGGGCGACGGCTCGTCGTGGCGCACCAGTTCCTCGCCGGTCTCGATCAGACTGAAGGCCTTGGAGGTGTAGACGCCCAGGGCTTCCAGCATCTCCGCCGCGAGCACCTCCCGTACGCCGCCTTTGAGCGTCAGCCGCCCATCCGCTCGCCGCGACCAGGGGGTGCGCCCCGACCCCTTGGTTGCCAGGTCCAGCAGGCGGTTGTCCTCGGGGTCGCGAACCTGGGCGAAGAGAAACCCTCGCCCGTCACCCAGCTCCGGGTTGTAGTTCTGGAACTGGTGACCGTGGTAGCGCAGGGCCAGGGGCTTCTGCAGGTTGTCGGGAAGCGGGCGGAAGCGGGCGAAATGCTCGACCCAACGGTCGTCATCGAGCCCATCCAGGCCTATCCGCCGCGCCCAACGCCGGTTTCGGTAACGCAGCACGGCCCGGGGAAACTCGGCGGGCTCCACCACATCGTAGAGTTCATTTCCGAGCGTCGCGTGTCTCGGATCGGGCAGGTACATGGGCGCTCCGGCGGCATGGCTCGTGAGCGCCACTCTACCAGCGGCCCTCCCCGGTACGTACAGTGCTATTGCGTCTCCTGCTTGAGCCGCTTCATGTGCTCTGCGGTAATGTCTTCTATCTGCTTCTTCGCCGCTTCCACCTGGGCCTTGGCGTCGCCGGAACCGCCCCCCGTCAGCTTCTGCGTATCCTTCATGGAAAGGTATCCCGCCACCGCCAGCCCCGCCAGAACGATCAGAAGAAAGATCCCTCGCATGACGCTCCCTCCAAAGCACCTGGGTGGGAGCCTGCCATACGCCGGTCGAACCGGTCCGGACGTCGATCACGTTTTCCCGGGGCCACCTTGCAGCTACTGTGCCAGCAGACCGCCCTCAACCGGCAGTGCGTGACCATTAATGAAGGACGCACCGTCGGAGAACAGCCAGGCTACGGTTGCGGCCACCTCGTCGAGAGAGCCAACGCGCCCGGACGGGTAGAGAGACTTGATCTGAGCTTCCCGCTCGGCGTTACCGCCGAAGATCGCCTCGCTCATCACCGTGGCGTCGACGATCCCGGGACAGATCGAATTGATACGGATGCCCCGGTGAGCGTATTCAAGGGCCGCCACCCGGGTGAGCCCGACGACGCCGTGTTTGCTGGCGATATAAGCGGGCCCGACGATACGGTTGCCGTAGAGGCCGGCCACGGAGGCATGGTTGACGATCACGCCGCCACCCTGCTCAAGCATCTGCCGTATCTGGTACTTCATGCACAACCACACGCCCGTGAGGTTGACGTCCATGACCCGTTGCCATGTCGCCTCCGTGCAGTCGGTGGTCGCGGTGAAAGTCCCTTCGAGCAGACCGGCATTGTTGAACGCTCCGTCCACTCGGCCATAAGCGGCAACCGTTCGCCGGACCAACGCCCGCACCTGGGATGGGCTCGTAACATCCGTTTCAATGAACGTGGCTTCGGCACCGGCCTCCCGAATGGTCGTAGCCGCCTTCTCGCCGTTGTCGACGTCGATATCCGCGATAACCACTGCCGCGCCCTGGCGCGCCAGCTCAATCGCCGCCGCCCGCCCGCAGCCGGAACTGCCGCCCGTGACCAGCATCACCCTGTTTTCCAGACTCGCCTTCACTGTCCTGTCTCCCGCTCGTTCCACGCCGAGGCCCGCTCAGCACACCGCGCCAGCAATGCATCGACGGAAACTCCGCCGCTGAACTGAACACCTTGACCCGCCGGCACCTTCCGACCGCCCGTGAGCAGCCGGACTGCCGGTTCGTTGTCACCCTGCACCGTAAACAGGAACCGATCGATCCCTGACTCCCGCGCCAGTCGCGCCAGGCCCAACAGAAGCGCCCGCCCAAGGCCGCGGCGCTGATAGGCGTCCGCCACGCTGAAGGCGACCTCCGCCGCGTTCTCCACGTCCGCTGCCCGAAAATAGCGGCTTGCGCCTACGAGACTTCCGCCGTGGAATGCCCCGAGAGCAACGTGACGCCGTCCGTCGGTGGACACCATGGCCTGTCTCACCCCGGGACTGAGCTCACGTATCCGGTGGTGGAAACGCCGGTAAAGAGACCCCGGCGAAAGACCGTCAAAATAGGCCAGTACCCGGTCGCCGTCCGCCGGTGTCAGCGGCCTCAACGCCACTGTGGTGCCGTCGTTCAGAACGGCCCGCTCGCACGCCCCGGCGGCCGTCCGACCGGACGAACAGAGCCACCGGTGAACGTTCCCGAAGTCCCCCTCGGGCTCTTGCAGCCCACCGGCCATCATTGCCGCCGTTGATGCAACCATCCGCTACACCTCCACAGGTCCAGCCGTTGTGCGCCGCCCGCTGGCGGGTTGCAGAGAGTCTCTCCTGCGCAGGTATTTCGCGGACGTCAGCCGGTTTCCGTGTTGTTTCCGGTTTGTAGGCGGGATCCATGGCGGGCTGTGGACACGCAACCGGAAACAGCAACCGGCAGCGGTGCCGGAGGTGTCAGAGGCATGGGATATCGCGGCTTGTCGAATTGACTATAAGTAACGAATCGAGATCCCGGGTGTTGCTCCCGGCAGGCCGGAAAAAGGGAACCGCCATGAAGAACCTGGCACCGCAGATAACCAGGCAGCGACTACTCATCGAAGGTCTGTATACGACCGACGTGGATGCGGCCGCTGTGGAATCCTATCTGCTCGGCGTTGCGGCGACGCTCGGACTGCGCACCTACGGTGCGCCGATCATCCACGCTCCCGGCGGCGGCGGAAAACCGGAGAACGAGGGTTTCGATGCCTTCGTCCCGCTGATCGATTCCGGGATTTCGCTGTATGTGTGGAGCGGCGCGCGCTTTTTCGCGGCGGTCCTTTTCACGTGC
>JASFMS010000336.1:0-3674 GCA_050117435.1 Ectothiorhodospiraceae bacterium
TGGTGCGGCGAAAGGCAAAGCAAAGGGGGCCGTGCGGCCCCCTCTTTTTTTGAGTCGCTGCCTTGACCCGGTGCCTCCGACGGTTGGGCTGCTGCAAGCGCAGCGTTGTGCCGCCATTGCACCTCTGGCCGCAGCACTCGGCCCTTACCCCTTCAGCGCCTCGGCCGGATCCACGAAGTCGTAGCCGTGCTCCTCGGCCACCGCGCGGTAGGTGACCTTCCCGCGGTAGACGTTCAGCCCCTGCAGCAGGTGCCTGTCGTCCAGCAGCGCCTGACGGTAACCCTTGCCGGCGATCGCCAGCGCATAGGGCAGGGTCACGTTGTTGAGGGCGTGGGTCGAGGTCTTAGGCACCGCGCCGGGCATGTTCGCCACGCAGTAGTGCACGACATCGTCGATGACGTACGTGGGGTCGTCGTGGGTCGTCGCGTGGGAGGTCTCGAAGCAGCCGCCCTGGTCGATGGCCACGTCCACCAGAACGGAGCCGGGGCGCATGCGCCCAATCATTTCGCGGGTGACCAGCTTGGGCGCTTCCGCACCGGTTACCAGAACGGCGCCGATAACCAGATCGGCGTCTTCCACGTAGTGCTGAAGCGCGGCCTTGGTAGAGTAGACCGTCTTGATGGTGGAGCCGAAATGGGACGCCAGGCGGCGCAGCGTTTCGACCTTGCGGTCGAGTACGATAACCTCGGCGCCCATGCCCACGGCCATGGTGATCGCGTTTTCACCGACGACGCCGCCGCCGATGACGACCACCTTCGCCGGTGGCACGCCGGGGACGCCGCCCAGTAGCAGGCCCGCGCCGCCGTGAGCGCGTTCCAGGCAGTACGCCCCGGCCTGAATGGAGAGGCGGCCTGCAACCTGGGACATGGGAGCCAGCAGCGGCAGGCCACCATGATCGTCGGTTACGGTCTCGTAGGCGATGCAGACCGCGCCGCTGTCGACCAGATCCCGGGTCTGCTCGTAGTCCGGCGCCAGATGCAGATAGGTGAAGAGGATCTGGTCCTCGCGGAGCTGTTGCCGTTCTTCGGGCTGGGGCTCCTTCACCTTGATGATCATCTCCGCCTGGGCGAAGACGTCACTGGCGCTCTCGGCCACGCGTGCGCCTGCAGCGCGATAGTCGTCGTCCGTCTTGCCGATGCCCTCACCGGCCTGAGTCTCGACCATGACCTCGTGACCGTGAGCCACGAATTCGTGAACGCCCTCGGGAGTCAGTCCGACCCGATACTCCCGGTTCTTTATCTCTTTGGGAACCCCGACCAGCATGGCGCATCCTCCTCGGTAAGCCATTTGCTTTCTGCAATTAAAGCTTACGCGGGGAGATTCCATAGGTGGTTGTCATTTCCGTTGTGGAATCGTGTCACGAGGGAATATAATTGCGCAAAACAGGAGCAGGATCGCAGATATTGCCATGAACAAGCTCGACGCGACGGACCGCCACATACTGGAGCTGCTGCAGCGCGACGGGCGTATTACCAACGCCGAGCTCGCCGAGCGCATTAATCTGTCTCCCTCGGCCTGTCTGCGCCGCGTCCGGCGGCTCGAGGAAGAAGGCGTCATCGACGGCTACATGGCGCGTGTGAACCAGGCCGCCATCGGTAAACCCTGCGACGTGTTCATCGAGATCACCCTGAACAGTCAGAGCGAGGAGAGTCTTCAGGCCTTCGAAGCGGCGGTGCGGGATTGTCCCGACGTTCTCGAGAGCTACCTGATGTCCGGGGACGCGGACTACCTTCTGCGCATTGTGGCGGCGGATACCTCGGATTACGAGCGCATCCACAAGCGCTATCTTTCGCGCCTGCCTGGCGTTGCCCGTATACGCTCGAACTTTGCCCTGCGAACGATCTCACGCCGACAGTTGTTCAACATCGCCGCGCCGTTCGACGAGACGTCCTGAGGCAGGAGGTTGTGAACGATTCGCACGCCGCAACAAGAGCGTTCCCGAGTGGCGCCGGGACATTGATGGGGATCACTGCGTTCTGCCCATCCTACCCGGGAAGGTAAACGCCGCGGCGGCAGCACGGTAGGGTGGGCAATACGCAGTGATGCCCATCGTTTTCGGCGTCGCGCGAGGATTGCCGAGTTCGCAGTCGGCGGCTGACCTTTTTATGCGCTCTCAGTGCGGGTTTTCCGTGTCCTTCAGGCCCATGAGGTAGAGAACACCGTCCAGCCCGATGGTGGAAATCGCCTGCCGGGCGCTCTTCTGCACCAGAGGCTTGGCATGGAAAGCGATGCCGAGTCCGGCGAGACGCAGCATGGGCAGATCGTTGGCGCCGTCTCCCACGGCGATTACCTGTTCCAGGGAGATGCCTTCCCGATGGGCAAGGCCCTGCAGCAGCTCCGCCTTTTTCTCGCCGTCGACGATCTCGCCGACCAGTTCTCCGGTCAGTTTGCCGTCGCGTATCTCCAGCTCGTTGGCGTGAACGTAATCCAGCTCCAGCCGTTGCCTGAGGCGTTCACCGAAGTAGGTGAAACCCCCGGAGACCACGGCGGTGCGGTAACCCAGGGTGTGAAGTGTCTTGACCAGCCGTTCGGCGCCCTCATTAAGGGTCAGCCGTTGCGCCACCCGCTCCAGAACCGCCTCGTCCAGTCCTTCGAGTGCGGCCACGCGCTGGCGCAGGCTCTCCTTGAAGTCGATTTCCCCACGCATCGCCGCTTCGGTGACCCGGCTGACCTCGTCACGGACGCCGGCCTCCGCGGCGAGCTCGTCAATCACCTCCTGGCGGATGAGGGTGGAGTCCATGTCGAAGACCACCAGGCGGCGGTTGCGGCGGTAGAAGTTGTCCTCCTGGAACGAGATGTCCACGCCGAGTGACTGGGAGATGTCGAGAAAGTCCGCCTTCATGGCGTCCAGATCCAGCGGGCTGCCCCGGAGGGTAAGCTCGATGCAGGCCCGGCTGGAGGCGTCGTCGTCGTGAAGCGGGCTGCGGCCGGAAAGGCGCACGATGTCTTCGATGTTGAGCCGGTTTTCGGTAACGACCCGGGCGATACGGGCAATCTGTTCCGCCGTGACCCGCCGCCCGAGCAGCGTAACCACGTAGCGAGGTTGCCGTTCGCTGCCCACCCAGGCTTCGTAACGCGACTCGCCGATGGGCGTAAAACGCACGCGCAGGTCCATGTAATGCGCCTGGAACAGCAGATCCTTCAGCACCGGCGACGTCTGTGCCTCGCTGGGAATCTTGACCAGCATCCCAAGCGCGAGCGTGTCGTGAATCATTGCCTGGCCGATATCCAGAATCCGCACGTCGTATTCGGCGAGTATGCTCATCAGGGACGACGTGATCCCCGGTTTGTCATGGCCGGTGATGTTGATCAGTACGACTTCGCTCATTCTGCCTTCCGTTACCAGTCGTTCCGGGATGTTGCGCGGAATTCCCGATCGCCGCGGGGCCCGTATTGTATGTCATTGCCGCGGGGTTTGCTGTTATTGTCACGGACATGGTGGTGGTCGATTCCGTGGCGTCCGGGCTGCCGGAAGAGCTGGCCGCGCTGGTCGCCGCTGCCCGTCGGGTGGTGGTGCTGAGCGGCGCCGGCATTTCGGCTGAAAGCGGTGTGCCCACCTTTCGCGATGCACGGGCCGGGCTATGGGCGCATTACGATCCCCAGGATCTGGCGACACCGGAAGCCTTCGAGCGCCAGCCGTCGCTGGTCTGGGATTGGTATCAGTGGCGGCGCGA
>JASFMS010000337.1:0-3673 GCA_050117435.1 Ectothiorhodospiraceae bacterium
CTACTGGATGCTGCTCACTCTCTATCCGGACCGGCTCACCCACCACTACTATCCGCTCATGCTGCTGTTCGGCGCCCTTGGCGGCTGCGGCATCGCCGTGTTTTCCGTGGGCATCGGCCAGGTGTCCTACTGGTTTCCCCGCAAGCGCCAGGGCTGGGCGCTGGGAACCTACGCCGGGCTCGGCAATACCTCTCCCGGCCTGGTCGCGCTGATCCTGCCGCTGATCATTGCCTGGTGGGGGCTGTGGGGAGCGTATCTGGTCTCGCTGTGTATCGTGCTCGCCGGCATCGCGTTCTATATCCGCTTCGGTCAGAACGCCTGGTACTTTCAGCTGACCCGCGCGGGCAGCAACCCGGAAGAGGCAAAGCAGATCGCCCGGCAGCACGGCCAGGAACTGTTCCCGCAGCGTAGCGCGCTGAAGACACTGGCCGAGGCGGCCCGGCAATGGCGCACGTGGCCGCTGGTGCTGCTCTATTTCACCACTTTCGGTGGCTTTCTCGCGCTGACGTCCTGGTTGCCAACGTTCTGGGGCCACTATTTCGAGCTCTCCCACTGGGCCGCCGTGGGGCTCACCGCCGGATTCTCCCTGTTTTCGTCGCTGATCAGGGTTCCCGGCGGCAGCTGGGCGGACCGCTTCGGCGGCGAGCGCGTCGCCGTGGCGTCACTGCTCACGCTCCTGGTCGGCGCGCTGGTGATGACGTTTTCCGCCAGCGTCGCCCTGTCCATCGTCGGAGAAGTGCTCGTGGCGGCGGGCATGGGGGTCAACAATGCCGCGGTATTCCGCATGGCGCCCAACTACGTTCCGGACGCGGTAGGCGGTGCTTCCGGCTGGATCGGCGGACTGGGCGCCCTGGGCGGTTTTGCCGTTCCCCCGGTGCTGGGTCAGTTCGTCGAATGGTTCGGGCCGAGCGGTTACGCCACGGGCTATTCAGTGTATGTCGTCCTGGCCGTCGCGAGCCTGATTCTCACGATGGTCCTGCGGGCCAACATGCCAGCGCAGACGGCCAACTGACGCCCCGGCTACCACTGACGCCGACGTAGCGCTATGCCGTAGCGGCGAATCTTCTTGTAAACGGTCTGCCGACCGATGCCCAGGAGACGGGCGGTCTCGGCAATGTTGTAGCCCGTGTGGGCCAACGCCCCCGCCAGGATCTCGCGTTCGTACTCGGCCAGGGTTCGTATGCGTCCGGCGCTGGTGTCCTCGACGGGTCGAAGACCGATGTCCGGCCCCAGGTCCACGGTGGTTATGCGCTGCCCGTCTGCGAGATTCACCAGTCGTTCGACGGTGTTCTGCAGCTCCCGCACGTTGCCGGGCCAGTGGTAGCTCTCCAGGCGCGACATGGCCTGCGGAGCGAAGGCGTATACGTCGCGATCGAGATCGCTGGCGTACTTTTTCAGATAATGATTGGCGAGGCGGGGGATATCCCCTTCCCGGTCCCGCAGCGCGGGCAGCGTGATCTCGATGACCTGCAGGCGGTAGTAGAGGTCCTCGCGGAACTGCCCGCGCTCGACCATTTCCCGGAGATCGCGGTTGCTCGCCGAAATCACCCGAATGTCCACCGGTATGCTCTTCTCCCCGCCCACGCGCACCACTTCCCGTTCCTGAAGAACGCGGAGCAGCTTGGCCTGTACGTCGACAGGAAGCTCGAAAACCTCGTCGAGAAATACGGTTCCGCCGGAGGCCATCTCGAACTTCCCCACCCGACCATTGCGGCTCGCGCCGGTGAAGCTCCCCGCCACGTAACCGAACAGCTCGCTTTCTATCAGGTCCCGGGGCAGAGCCGCGCAGTTGATGGCCACGAACGGCCCCGCCGCTCGCTCGCTGGCCAGGTGGATGGCCTGAGCGAAAAATTCCTTTCCGGTGCCGCTCTCCCCCATCAGCAGTATGTTCGCGTTGCCGCGCGCGGCCCTTTTCGCATATCCCACCGCGGCGACCATGGCACCGGATTCCCCCAGGATGTCGTCGAAGGTGTACCGCGCGCGGTTGCCCGCCGCATCGTTCATGAGACGCCGGGATTCGCGCACGTCACGGAACGTGTTCACAACGGATTCCACCTCACCCAGCGAATTCTTGATGGGAATCGCGGTGTCCAGCACCTGCAGATGCCGCATGGGCGAGTCGACGATCACCTCGCGGTCCACGTAGCCCTCACCGGACTCGAAGACGTCCGCGATGATGGGTTCGAAGTCGACCAACTCCGAGAACACGCGGCCGATGGCCTGTTCGGGAACGACGTTGAGCATCCGCCCCGCGGGGGCGTTCATGAACTTCACCCGTCCGGAGCGCTCGATGACGATCAGGCCGTCGTGGATGTGGTCGACGATGGCCTGCTGTTCGGAGACGATGCGCCGCAAATCCGCGCTGTGCATGTGGGACGCGATCTGCGCACTCAGCAGGCGCGCGCACAACCGGGCGAGTGAAACCGCCCTCGCCGGATCGCCACCGGCAGAGGAGACGAAGGCGAGACACCCTTTGAGCCCCCCGTCTGGATCGAACAACGGCGCTGCGGTCAGCTGACACGTTCGCAGGGCGTCGGCCATGTGATCGTCCCCCGCGGTGACGGTCGCTTCGCGGTTGCGCACGGCGAGGTCCACTGCGTTGGTGCCCGCGTGGTCCTCGAAGAGCGATGCGCCGTGCGCGAGGACGGAGACCAGGGGTTGGTCAGGGTCACCGACGAGCAGACGGATACGCAGGTCGGCGTCGCAGACCATCAGCGCGGTCGCCTCAAGCCCGCCCAGGGTCTGCCGTATCATGGGCAGCAGCCCGCGCACCGTCTCCTCGAGAGCGTCCGTTACCCAGGCGGGGCGGGAGCTCGCGGCGGCCGGCGGGGGTGTCAGCGGTTGCCAGTCGCCGCCGGCCCAGCCCCGGCGGCGCAGCCGGTCGTGGGAGCGCTCGACCTCGGCAATCCGTTCAGCCGCCGAGAGGGGCTCGATATCCGCCACCGGCGGTCCCGAAACAGGTGCCACGGGGATTCACGCTCCTGCGTCGTGATGCTGCATCGATTGCAGTGTATCAGGATGAACCAGCGACTCGACGGCACCTGACTCGAAACGGAACATCGGTCCCGGCGGCGGCGCCCCGCGGTTGAGCCTACCGCCACCGCCGCCCGACCATTCAGCTGTCCCGCCGCTCCTCGAACCGCTTCACCCGCTCCCTGGCCTCCGGGCGCCGGAACGCGGCGAGCGTACGCTCCTGCTCCTGTTCCAGTGCGGCCACCAGCGCAGAGGAGGTGCCGCGGGTAACGAGTCGTTTCAGGTCCGCCACTGATTTCGACGACTTGCCGGCGACACGCTCGGCGATCTCCCGCGCGCGGTCGTCCACGGCGGCGGCGGGCACGACACGGTTAACGAGCCCGAGACGGAGGAGGTCCTCGGCACTGTGGCGCTCGCCGAGCACCAGCAGCTCCATGGCGCGCTGGTAGCCGACGGCCAGAGGCAGCAGGTGAGTCACACCGCCGGTGACGAACTGCCCCCAGTCCATCTCCGGGAAGAAGGCCACCAGATCGTCTCCGGCAACGGTCAGGTCGCAGTTGAGCATCCATTCGAAACCGCCGCCGACGGCGTAGCCGCGAATCGCTCCCACCACAAATTTCGGGCCGAACATGAGGTCCCGGGTGATCTGCTGGATGCCGAGCACGTGACGGTCCACGGTGGCGGGGTTCCGCGCCTGATC
>JASFMS010000338.1:0-3658 GCA_050117435.1 Ectothiorhodospiraceae bacterium
AAACTCGTGGCCAACACTTCCTCGTCTACCGGATAACCCAGTTCCGCGCACAGGCGGGTCACCGCACCGACGTCCCCGGTCACCATTCGGCGAACCGTGTGCCCGCCACCTCGGTCACCGGGCCGGGAGAGGTGCCTGTCAGTCGTCAACGATTTCGAATCGATGTTCGGCAACGTTCTTTCGAGCGGTGCTCGGATCGAACACCTGGCCGTTCATGGCTATGTAGACCCCGGTGGGCAGAAGCTGCACCGCCGCGAGCGCGAAGCCTACGTTGAATACCGAGTCCGTGCGTCTCATGCGGGCTGGTTGCATGGCCCCGGTGAATACGATGGTCTTACCCTCGATCCCCGCCAGCGCGCGGGCGGTATCCACCATCGTGTCGGTACCGTGGGTAATGACGATCCGCTGTCCGTCCTCCGCCTCGACGATCTCTCGAAGGCGTTGGCGATCAGCGTCGGACATCTCCAGGCTGTCCTTGCGCATGGCCGGTACCGTGCGGCTCGCAAGCGTCACGTTGCCTTCCTCGAGAATGGCGGGAACCTGGGGATCGCCGATCTGAAATTCGCTCTTGGCGTCGAAATAGAACTTGTCGATGGTCCCGCCGGTCGTGATGAATGTCACCAACGCGCTCATGTGATTGCCCGCCTCTGTGCCGGTTCCCGAATGACACGTGACAATACCCACAGCACGTCACCGCGTCCACAGGGACTCGGCCTGCCCCGGCCGGCACGCCGGGATTGCACCTCAACCGGCCTCGGCCGGCACCGATGCGGGATCAGTTCTCGCCAAGCACCGCGATATGACCCACCCGGTGCCAGCGGCTCTCCTCACCGGCGTCCAGATGGTTGTCCAGCAGGTACTCCCACCCATGGGAGGGACTCAGCCGGTAGCCGCAGACACGGTTCCGTCGGACCGCGCCCCCGGTGCTCTCTTCTCGATACCTCACCTGCCGTTCCCGGTAATCTGACACGTTCATGGCCGTCAACCTTCCACTCCAGACCACGCGCGGGCGGCGGGCCAGCCCGCCCCGTTTCCGGGTCCGCATTCCCCCAGTACAGCGGACCCTTACCCTAATAGTATCGTCAATTTCGATAATTTATCTACTGTTCAATATGTTGCAGCGCATATTTCGAAAGAAACAAAATTCGTTGCCGTAGCCACAGGCAACGACTTACTGACCATGGAGGATGGGCAGCCCGGTGAAGTGTCAATCCACCGGCTGGGGCCGCAGGCTTACCGCCCTTACGCTGTCGCCCAGCGTCACCTCCAACGCCTCCAACACTTCAGGGCGCAAATGCAGCCGCTCGCCGTCGAAGCTTCCCTCCGCCAGACAGCAGCGGAAGCCGTCCCAGCGGCCGTTGGACACGAGCAGCGAGGCCAATCCGCTTCCGCCGCTGCTCGGGGAGGCCGTCACCTCGAATATCCGGCTTTCGCGCACGGCACGGACCTCTGCAGTGCGCGCCTCCACCGTCGCGCCGCCGTCGAAGATGTCCACATATCCCTCGTAGTGAAACCCCTCCTCTTCCAGCAACCGCAATGCCGGCCGCGTATGGTCGTGAACCCGACCAATCACCTCCTGGGCTGCGGGTGGCAGAAGGGGAACATAGATGGGGTTGCGCGGCATGAGCTCCGCGATGAACGTCTTGCCGCGCGTTCCGGTGAGGAAGTCCGCCCGATGAAACTCCATGGAAAAGAAGTGCCGGCCCACCCCCTCCCAGAACGGGGAATTTCCCTGCTGATCCGAAACCCCGCGCATCTCGGCGACCACCTTGTCGGGAAACCGATTCGGGTCCTCGGCAAGAAACAGGAATCGGCACTTGGAGAGAAGTTTGCCGTTGCCCCCGTGGCGCGCCTCCGGGGCCAGATACAGGGAGCCGACTTCCATGCTGCCGGTGTAGTCATTGTTCAGATACAGAGTGGGGATTGCCTTGTAGACGCCGAGCTCACGGGAAGCGTGAACGACGGTGCTCACCCGGTAGCTGTAGAAGGGCTCCCCCAGACCGATGCCGGATTTGATGGCGGTGGTGCCCACCACGGCGCCGGTCGAGGTATCCTCGAGCACGAAAAAGAAGAGCTTTTCCTCGGCATCGGGCGTCCAGTCCTCCCGTGACGCGGCAAAGCTTCGCAGTGAGAGGTCGAGCCGCTTGCGCAACGTACCCCCGTCCTGGGGCAATGAGGTCATGCCCGCCCCGGTGCCTTCCACCAGGCGTTCCAGCGACGGCAGATCGTTCTCGGCGATGGGCCGAACCACAAACATCGTCCAGGCTCCTTGCAGCTGAATCCACGAATTCTGGCCGCCGTCCGAAGCGCGCGACCGGCAGGTTCCCCCTGTTCACCTGCAAGACTAGCCACATGGCGGTAGTATTTTGCGCTTTTTTCGGGAGTAGAACGGCTCTTGGGTGCTGCACAAAAACGGCGCCGTAGCGAGAAGCTCTGCGGCTGGCGGGAAACGGGAGACGAACCGGCAATACGGCCACCCCAAAAGAAAACCCCCGGACCGTGGGGCAGGCCGGGGGTTCCAGGGTTTCCTCAAGGGAATTCAGGAGAGGCAGCGGTCAGTTTTCGCCAAGCACCGCCATGTGGTTAACGGCACGCCGCCGGTCTTCTTCGATCTCCAGATGGTTGTCCAGGAGCCGTTCCCAACCGTGGGGCGCGGTCAGGCAGTACTCCATGGCGCGGTCATGTCGACTGTCGAAGCTGCGGTCGAAATAGTGCTCGGGCCGAACGGCCGATTGGTCAAACTGGCTCATGACTCCTTTTTTGACACTCCGGATTTCAAGCTTCAGATCTCTAAGTTACTGTCAACCCTAACAAGTCTGAGCCGCCTTGTGCGGATTTATTTTAAGTCTTTCCGGCACAACTCTTATTCCCACGCGGCACGAATCCCTCGTGCCACCCGTCGGACCGCCGTCGTGTTCCGACTATCGGGATTCCGTCAAACCGAGAACGTCCTGCATATCGAAAAGCCCGCTTTCCTTGCCCGACAGCCATATCGCGCTACGGACGGCCCCGTTCGCGAACGTCATCCGACTCGACGCTTTGTGCGTGATCTCGATCCGCTCGCCGGTGCCCGCAAACATCACCGTGTGTTCACCGACGATGTCCCCCGCACGAATGGTCTCGAAGCCGATGGTCTTGCGATCGCGCTCTCCGGTCCGCCCCTGGCGCCCGTACACCGCGCACTCGTCCAGGTCTCGTCCCAGGGCCTCGGCCAGAACTTCGCCCATCCGAACCGCGGTGCCCGAAGGCGCATCCACTTTGTGTCGGTGGTGCGCCTCGATCACTTCCACGTCGAAGTCGTCACCCAGCGCCCTGGCCGCCATTTCAATAAGCCGAAAGGCCAGATTCACCCCAGCGCTGTAATTGGGAGCAAACACGATCGGGATGTCCCGCGCCGCCTCCTCGATAGCCGCGCGCTGGGACTCGTCCAGTCCCGTAGTCCCGATTACCAGCCCTTTTCCGGCCTTGCGGCAGGCCGCCACGTTACCAAGAGTCGCCTCGGGGAGGGTGAAGTCGATGACCACATCCACGTCGTTCAGCACGGCATCGAGGTCCGCGGTTACAGCGACCCCGGTGCGGCCCGCGCCGACGAGCTCGCCGGCGTCGCTGCCGAGCAGGCTGCTTCCCGGCCTGTCCACCGCCGCCGCCAGACTGGCGT
>JASFMS010000339.1:0-3658 GCA_050117435.1 Ectothiorhodospiraceae bacterium
AGGCGTAGCGAACGGTCATCTTGCCCCCGGCGTCCTCGATACCGTTCACGTAGTGGGCCACGAACTTTTCGCCGTTCGCATCCTTCCGATCCATGGCATCGGACCCTTCCAGGTCCGGGTCCACCGGGTTCATGACCACCGTTCCCCAGGTGTCGGTAATATCCAGGTAGCCGTCGTTGAGGTAGCGGATCGCGCGAATGGCTTCGGCCGCGTACGTCTTGGCCTCGTTGGTGGGAAGGCGTCCTTCATCCGCCATCGCGTGATAGCGACGCATGATGCGCATCGCGGTATCCAGCCCGGTATCGACCGCCGAATGGTAGTTGGTTACCGTCAGTTCGCGGATATTCAGCGTCATGAGCGCCGTCCCCAGCGCCGAGGCCAGGCTGAACACGGCCACCACCATCCAGACCCGTTGGCCGATGCGCAGTTTGCGCAGGATGTCGATCATCCTTCCCCCCTTCGTGTGTATCCTTCCGAGCCCATGGCGGGCCAAGACGTCGCAGGCGATGCCTGCTTCTGTCATCGGCAGAAAACGTGTCGCCTTTAGTGGTTTTGAGAGGATCGGGATGTGGATCCGGTCAATGCCGGGGCAACAGCCACGAGGAGCTTGCCCGCCCCCCTTCCACTGGCAGTAGACTGAATCAATGGACGCTAACGAAGCTCCCCGGCAGAGGGACCCACGCGTTATTGCGGGCACGCTGGCGGACGCCACGCGGGACGTCTTACTGTGCCGCGTCGGGGACTGGATTCCGTCGACGCTGTCACTGCCGCCGATAACGGTGCGCGTCGGCAGCGGACGCGCCACCTACTGCCGCCAGGACCACCAAGGAATACGCATAAATTACGGCTCTCGCATGGTCGCCGAAAAGTGCCTGCCGGCTGCGGCATCGGGGTGGCTGACCACGCGCGAGATTCACGAACGCGGCTACTTCCGCGGCGAGGCATCCGCACCGCATCTGCTGGCCCATACGGTGTGCCATGAATTCGCCCATCTGCTGCAGGGCGTGCTGGGTTGGCGGCGCCGCGGCTCGGTCCATGACCGCGGCTTCTATCGGCTTCTCGACATGCTCCATGGCGACGGCACGGCGGCCACGGTTCTGGCGTACATTCAGGAGCGCCACGGCCCCGTCCTCAGCGCGGCACCGCAAGTGCGCCACCACGCCGCCGCGCCGGCACCCGTGACTCCGGGAGACCCGGTGTCGTTCACACTGAGGGACGGCAGCACGGTCCGCGGGCGCGTCCACCGTGTCAACCGACTCACCGTCTCGGTTCTCCCGGACCGCCCTCAACAACCGGGTCAGTATTACCGGGTTCCCCACGCGTTCCTGCGCCGTCGTACACCGGGTCCGCGGGGATCCCGCTAACGCGCCCGAGTGCCCTGTCCAGTCGATGCAGACACGAGCCCGGGTCCCCGAGCACCTCCGGGAGTAGCTCCCAGGGGAATCCGGGTTTGCGGCTCGCGGCGACGAGCACTCGCAGCTGCATGTGCGCCAGGTCCACCGCCTCGGCTCCGATCAATGCACGCTCCGGCGCACAGCCCTGGCGCACGATCGCCGAACCAAGCGCATCCCGGGCACGCTCCAGTGGTGTTATCACGCCGCGGGTTATGGCAAGGCGCACCTCCGGCGTGGGCGCCGCTTCCAGGGAATCCAGGGCGCGGGAGATGCTGTAGGAGAAAAGCGCCACCAGCTCCGGCAGGAGCGTTGTGTCGCCGGCGACGCGCAGCAGTCTGCGAACGTCCCGCCGCGGCGCCGCGGTGCTTGGCAGTCCGGCCATGGTGCCTCCGGCCCCGGTTCCCACTCGCCTTCGAGGTTAGCGCGCCTGCCGCCCGCTGCAAGACCGATTGCCGGAAAGTCGCCCACCGGCGGAACCGCGCTGCCGAGCTCCGAGAGCTTGGGAATGAATCGCCCGCCTACCGTGGGGACTGCAATCCTCGCCTACGCCGGGGAGCGATGGGCAGAGCGCAGCGATGCCCATCAATGTCCCGGTGCCGCACCGGGAACACGGACGCCCAAAGCTTTGGGTCCATTGCGCGCCCACCATGGCCGCGTCGGCTCGCGCCGCTATGCCGTCTCAGCCGCTGCCGTTTTGAGCAAGAAAGTGGCGAATCCGGCGCGCGAGGGCCTCGGGTTGATCGTTCTGCACCGCGTGGCCAGCGTCGCTCACCGAGGCGAACTCCAGTCGGCTGAAGCAGGCAAGCCGCTCCTCCCAGTCCGGCTGACGGCGGATTTCCCGGTAATAGCCTGACTCCGCGCCCGCAACCCAGAGAACGGGACTCTGAACCTCTCGCCAGCACGCCATGGCTTCCTCCAGGCGGTAGAGAACCGGATTGGGCCGCTTGTGAGCGGGATCGCCGCGCAGCTCCACCCGCCCTCCGCGCTGAACCCCCCAATCGGCGGCAATTTCGCTCGCACGTTCGGCATCCAGGCGCGGATTGCGTTCACGGAGAAACCGCGTCAGCGCATCGTGGTCGGGGAAATCCCGGAAACGAGGCAGCCGCCGGAGACTGTCCAGCCAACGCGCGTAACGCCGCGGCGCCTGTTGCGGGTCGGTTGCGGTCAGTCCGAAGCCCTCGACGGAAATCACCGGCCCAACTCGCCGCGGCCGTACCCCCGCATAGAGGCAGGCCACATTCCCCCCCATGCTGTGGCCCACGAGCACCGGCTCCTCATGGGGTGCCAGGGCGTCGACGAGCACATCCAGGTCCGCCAGGTACTGGGGAAACCAGTAACAGCCGTCACTGCTCCTTTCCGACTCGCCGAATCCGCGCCAGTCCGGGGCCAGACAACGAAACTCTGCGCCCAGGCTCGCCGCGAGCGCCGCAAAGGTGGCGCCGGAGTCCATCCAGCCGTGAAGGCAGATGACGGGCCTGCCGTTGTCGCCGCCCCACTGGTGCACCCGGTACTGAAGGCCGTTGACCTTCAGACGGAGTTCCCTTCCCGACGCCACTACAGCCCCAGCTCCGCCGCGTGCTCGCGAATATCCCACTCTCGCTCGGAGAAACGCTCCGTGGTTAAGTCCGTCAATAGCGCCAGGATGAATCGCGCGACCTGCTCCGGGCTCACGAGCTCGCCACGCGCTTTCATCTCCCGGAAACGCTCCACGCCGGGGAAGCTCTCCGCGGTCTGCTCCCGAATCAGTTCCTGCATCGGGGTGTCGACCACCCCGGGGCGTACACTGCCGACGGCAACACCCTCGGCATCCAGCTCCGCCGCCAGCACGCGGTAGAGCATGTGCAGGGCGGCCTTGCCGGTACAGTAAGCACCCCAGCCCGGCACCGGCCGATGAGCCGCCCCGGAAGAGACATGCAGCACGCGGCCGCCGACCAGCGCCGGCAGCAGTGACTGCGTGAGGAAAAGCGGGCCTTCCACGTTCACCGCCATATGCCCGCGCCACTCCTTCAGTGACACCCGGGAGAGCGGTCCTACGGGCGCAAGGACACCGGCGTTGTGAACGAGAAACCGAACACGCCTGTCGCCGACGGCGTCGACGATGCGTTGGCGTCCTTCGTCGCTGGCGACGTCGGCGGAAATCGGCTGCAGCCGCTGCCGGTCCAACGCCGCCGTATCCTGGAGCGGCCCGACCCGTCTGCCCACGCCGAGCACCTCCAGTTCCGCCGTCTCGGCAAGAACACGCGCGACCGCCCGTCCAATGCCGC
>JASFMS010000340.1:0-3644 GCA_050117435.1 Ectothiorhodospiraceae bacterium
CCAGAACGTCATGTGCCTGGGCCTGAATTACGCGGCCCACGCGGAGGAGTCCCTGCGGACGAAAGGCAGCGACCTTGCCCTGCCCGAGCACCCGGTCGTATTCACCAAGGCTGTCACCAGCGTGACCGGGCCCCACAGCGACGTCGTACTGGACCCGCAGGTGACAACCCAGGCGGACTGGGAGGTGGAACTCGCTGTGGTCATCGGCCGCCGCGCCCGCCACGTTTCCCGGTACGACGCCCTCTCCTGCGTGCTCGGCTACACGGTGGTCAACGACCTGTCCGCACGGGACCTGCAGTTCCGGCACAAGCAGTTCTTCGTCGGCAAGAGCGTGGAAGGCTTCTGCCCGATGGGCCCATGGATCGTCACCGCCGACGAAATCGACGACCCGCAGAATCTCGACCTCTGGTGCCGCGTGAACGGCGTCGAGAAGCAGGCCGGCAACACGCAGGACCAGATCTTCGGCATCGCTGACACCATTTCCCGCCTCTCCCGCTCCATGACGCTGGAGCCCGGCGACATAATCGCCACCGGAACGCCCGATGGCGTCGGCTTCGCCCGGCAGCCCCCGGAATTCCTCGCCCCCGGCGACGTGGTCGAGTGCGAGGTTCAGGGTGTGGGCGTCATTCGCAATCGCATGATTGCGCCCTAGGAGTCTGGGCGGCAGGAATCCAAGGAACGGCTGTCTACGTCACTCGAGAAAGCGCCGCTGCCATTCCAGGTACTGGCTGTACACGGCATCGCAGTACGCCGGCACGGTGTCGTAGTTTTCCGGGTGAAAAGCGTCGAACACGTGATAGTTGGCGTGGCGGTTGGGAGCCGTGATGAAGTGCCGGATCTTGTCCAGCAGCGTCTCATGCGGCTTCCACTCGAAGGTTTCCTGAGCCTCGTAGTGGATGAACACGGGTACGACGGGAATTCCGGTGCGCAGCGAGATATCGAAGACACCGTACTTGAATTCCGGCGCGATACGCCGCCCCTTGCAGCCACCCTCGGGGTAGAGCGCCACGTTGCGCCCTTCCCGTACCGCGGCCTCGATGGCGTCGGCCGCTTCGTTGCGCGATTCCCGGGATTCACGGTGTACGTAGAGCGTGCCGGCAGCCTCGGAGATGCGCCCCACGACCCACCAGTCCCGCACTTCGATCTTCGCCAGCGAGTACACGTCGAATAGAGCCGGGATGGCGATGTCTTCCAGCGCGGAGGGGTGATTGGCAATCAGCAGATACCGCGACGGCAACGGACGCGCGTAACGCTGGTGGACGCGAAGCTCCACATCCAGCGCCTTGACGAACACCCGGCACCACCCCCAGAACAGCCGCGGATACCAGCCCCGTGTCCAGCGCCGAGGCAGCCACGCCAGGGCCCACAGCATTGCGCTCATCAACGCCAGATCGACCCACCCCAGCAGCAGCCGGATGCAGCGACCAAGAAACAGCATTGCCAGTGCCCTCTCCTTTCCGTGTCGTTGCTAACTTGCCATATCGCCGCGCCTCCGTCCCCCGCCGGACACACACCCGCCACTTAGACGCAACAGTATCGCCAAGGTATGATCCCGGTTTCCGTTCAACGCTTAACTGGTGGGAATCATGGGGATCCGGGAGGGGCTTTCTTCCCTGTTCGGGCGGAGTGCCCGAAACGCGAGTTCGACGCTGCCAAAGACGAGCAGGCTAGGCCGCGGCGCAAAGGTGGCGGTCACGGCACTGGTCGTCATTCTTCTGCTGGGATGGGGCATCGCCTTTTATTGGAGCCGTACCCCCGACCTTTTCAACGTGGTAGAGGCCGCCCAGCGGCGAGCCCCCGAGGGCGTCGACGCCACCAAAGTCACGGGATTCGTCACCACGGCCACGCTGGCCAACGTCGCCGCGACGCTTCTGGACAAACCCGGCGGCTATCTCAGCAACGACGTCACGCCGCCATCGGTGTTCCTGGATAACATGCCGAACTGGGAGTTCGGCGCGCTGACTCAGATCCGCGACCTGGCGCGTTCCCTGCGCAACGACATGAGCCGCTCCCGGTCGCAATCCAAGGAGGACCCGGATCTGGCGGTGGCGGACCCCCAGTTCAGCCTCCCCAACAATTCCTGGATGTTCCCCGCCACCGAGAAGGAATACCGCAAGGGTATCCAGGCCCTGGACCGCTATCTGGCGCGATTGTCCGATCCGCAGGAAACGGACGCGCAGTTCTACGCCCGCGCCGACAACCTGCGCGAGTGGCTGGGCCTGGTAAACAAACGCCTGGGCAGTCTCTCACAACGCCTCAGCGCCAGCGTCGGACAGTACCGGGTGAACACCGATCTCGCCGGCGACCGCACGGCCAAGCAGGCCACCCGCACCAATCGCGAGGTGTACACGGAGACTCCCTGGCTGGAGATTGACGACGTGTTCTTCGAAGCGCGTGGCTCCACCTGGGCAATCATCGAGTTTCTTCGCGCCATCGAGGTGGATTTCCACGATGTGCTTCAGGACAAGAACGCGCTGGCCAGCGTCCGCCAGATCATTCGGGAACTGGAACGCTCCCAGCGGCCGTTGTGGAGTCCCATTGTCCTGAACGGGAGCGGTTTCGGGCTGTTCGCCAACCACTCGCTGACGATGGCCTCCTACATCGCCCGGGCCAACGCCGCGATCATCGATCTGCGGGAGCTCCTGGCTCAGGGCTGAACTCCCGGCGCGGCGCCGGTTCGGACACCCCGTCAGGGGCGCGCGGACCGGCCGCCCTGCCGACTCACCGGCGTGCCCAGGCGCGGATGCCGTACCTCCAGGGGCACGACGTCGCCCCCCGGCTTGACCTCCGTGGGAAATCCCCCCTCAAAGACGACCATGGTGCCCGGTTCGATGGGCGACCACGTCTCATTGGTGGTCAGCGGGTCCGTCGCAATGACCGTGACCACGTCCTTCGGCGTGGTCAGCTCCGCAAAGTCCACCGTCACCTCCGTATCGCTCAGCTGCGCTTCTCCGAACGGCGCGCACCGGGTGAGCCAGGAGAGTTTCGTGCTGCAGAACGCGTACAGCACGCGACCGTCACTCATCAGCAGATTGAACGTCCCGTGACCGTGAAGCCGGCTTGCGAGACGGCGGATGAAGCGCCACAGCGTCTCCCGACGACGGGGCGGTCGGGGGAAGCGCCGCCGTATCTCGCCTAGCATCCAGCAGAACGCATACTCGCTGTCCGTGGTGCCGAGCGGACGATAGTGCGCCAGCGGCCAGCGTTTCACGCCATGCAGCTTGCCGTTGTGGGCAAAGGTCCACGGCCGCCCCCAAAGCTCGCGCTGGAAGGGATGCGTGTTCTCCAGCGACACCCGGCCGTGGGTCGCCTGACGGATGTGGCAGATTACATTGCAGCTCTTGATGGAATAGCGCTGAATCAGCCGCGCCACCTCGGACTCGGCGCTGGGATGCGGATCATGGAACATGCGGCAGCCACGATCCTCGTAGAAAGCGATCCCCCAGCCGTCCCGGTGGGGGCCCGTCTGACCGCCACGCTGCATCAGGCCGGTGAAGCTGAAACAGATGTCGGTCGGGACGTTCGCGCTCATCCCAAGCAGCTCACACATAGGAGATTTCCGAAAAAGCCTTTAGGGAAACGCTGAATAATTCCCGCGTGCCTCTGCGCTTGCTGGCGGCGCTGTGGCAAGGCGGCGTTCGCAG
>JASFMS010000341.1:0-3640 GCA_050117435.1 Ectothiorhodospiraceae bacterium
CGGTGTTGCGCTGCTTGACTGTACCGTCAAGTACAGCACTGCGCAGCGCGCCTTGTCTGCGGGCGCGCTGTGCGGCCAGAGGCTCGCGCGAATTGTTCAGCGTCTCCCTAGCTTCAAACAGAAAGGCCGCGCCCGGGGCGCGGCCTTATGCAGCAGTCACTGTTTGTGGAAGCGCTCAGACGCCGAAGGAAGAACCACACCCGCAGGTCGTCGCCGCGTTCGGATTGCGGATAACGAACTGCGCGCCTTCGATGCCTTCGACATAGTCGATTTCGGCGCCCGTCAGATACTGAACGCTCATGGGATCGATCAGCAGCGTTACGCCGTTCTTCTCGATGGCGGTATCCCCGTCTTCACGATTCTCATCGAACATGAAACCGTACTGGAATCCGGAGCAGCCGCCGCCGGTAATGTAGACCCGCAGCTTGAGCTCCTCGTTCGACTCCTCGTCCAGCAGCTGCCGCACCTTGTCGGCCGCGCTGTCCGTGAATTCGAGTGGTGAATATTCCTGCTCTGCGACGTCGGTCATATAGCCTTTACCCGGTCGGTGTTCATCAATAACCCTATTCTTGGGTCAGTTACTGACTGAGTCAATCCGTCGGCCGGAAAGTTCCCGCGTTGTCAGGGCAGGAGCGCCACCTCATCAAGACCGGCGGACTCGTCGAAGCCGAACATCAGGTTCATGTTCTGCACCGCCTGTCCAGCCGCGCCCTTGGTCAGATTGTCGATCACCGAGAGCACGACGGCCTCGCCGGATTCGACGCCTCGGTGCACGGCCAGCCGACAGAGATTGGTGCCCCGCACGGTGCGGGTTTCAGGGTGACTGCCGGCTGGCATGACGTCAACGAACGGCTCATCGCGGTAGCGGGTCTCGAAAAGCGTCTGCAGATCGACGCCAACGTCCGTCACGCGGGCGAACAGAGTGCCGTGCATGCCCCGGGTCATGGGGATGAGATGAGGTACGAACGTAAGTCCGACGGCGCCGCCAGCGATGCCTGACAACCCCTCGAAGATTTCCGGATGATGCCGGTGTCCGGCGGCGCCATAGGACTTGAAGCTCTCGTTGGCCTCGCAGAGCAGCGTGTGCTGCTTCGGCTGCCGCCCCGCACCCGACACCCCCGATGCCGCCGCCACCAGGATGCGGTCCGTCTCCACCACACCGGCCTCCAGCAGCGGCAGCAGGCCCAATACCACACAAGTGGGGTAGCACCCAGGGTTACCCACCAGCCGGGCCGTGCGGATCGCCTCGCGATTCAGCTCCGGCAGGCCGTATACCGCCTCCTCGACCACTTCCGGGCACGCGTGCTCCATGCCGTACCAGCGTGACCACGCCGCCAGATCCTTGAGCCGGAAATCCGCGCCCAGGTCCACTACTCGCACGCCTCGATCGAGCAGCCCCGGCACATGCTGCATGGCGGTGCCGTTGGGGGTGGCGAAGAAGACGGCGTCGCAGCCGGCCAACCGCTCCGGGTCCGGCTGCGCGAAGGTCAGGTCCAGGACGCCGCGCAGATTCGGGAACATTTCCGTAACCGGCATCCCCGCCTGGCCACGGGAGGTGATCTCGCTGATTTCCACCTGCGGATGGCGGCTCAGAAGCCGAAGCAACTCCACACCCGTATAACCGGTGCCACCCACGATGCCGACCTTGATCATGCTTCTCGAATCCTTCAGACGGTAGCTTCAAAGCTTCCAATGATAGGCGGCAAAGCCGTTGCAGCGAAAGCGGGTGAACGTCGCCGTCGATCGCACCGCGAAGCGCGCTCACGACGCGGCACCTCCCTTGCACGCGCCCGACGAATCCCCGAAACTGGCACCATACGCGGGTTTCGGGGGCGGTCGTTGGGAGGGACGACGACCACCCGCTATGGATTCGGCCGAATGCTTCCTGCTCGGGAGGCCGACACGAAGATCCCTTATTGCCCCACCAAACATAGACCATAGAGACATGTTAAAAGAATGAGCGAAAACCAAGCTGCCTCCAACGCGGACGCGAGCGTGGAGTCAACCGCCGATGCCGCGTCCCGCACCGAAGAGCCGCTTTCCACGCATACCATGTTCATTCTCGCCCTGCTGGTGGGCATATTCGGCGGCTTCGGCTCCATCGTCTTCAAATCGGTTATCGCGTTCCTGCACAACGTCTTCTTCTACGGCGAGCTCGGCCTGATATACGACCCTGACGCGCACATCGCACCGAGCCCGCTGGGTGCGGCGATCATTCTGGTTCCAGTGCTGGGGGCGGTGCTGGTCACGTGGATCACCAAGACGCTGGCGCCGGAAGCGCGCGGACACGGGGTCCCCGAAGTCCTCAACGCCATCTACTATCAGAAGGGGCATATCCGCCCCGTGGTGGTGCTTGCCAAGGCACTGGCCTCGGCCATCTCCATCGGCACCGGCGGCTCCGTCGGCCGGGAAGGTCCCATCATCCAGATCGGCTCTGCCTTCGGCTCCACCCTCGGGCAGATCATCCGCATGCCCACGCGGCAACGCATCGTGCTGGTCTGCGCCGGTGCCGGCGCCGGCATCGCCGCGACCTTCAACGCGCCCATCGGCGGACTGGCGTTCGCCATGGAACTGCTGCTCGTCTCCATCAGCGCCCGCACCGTGGCGCTGGTGGCGATCTCCACGGTGACGGCAACCTACATCGGCAGGCTCTACAGCGGCCTGAACCCGTCGTTCAACGTGCCGGAGATCGCCCATTTCGAGGGGCACCTTGTCAGCCTTTACGCCTTCATCCTCTGCATCCCCTTCGGAGTGCTCATGGGCCTGGCCTCGGGCGGCTTCATACGCGGGCTGTACTGGATGGAGGACCTGTTCGAGAAGACCATACGCAACGACTACCTCCGCCACATGGCGGGCATGTTCTGCGTCGGCGTACTGATCTACCTCTTTCTGCTCAAGACCGGCCACTACTACGTCGCCGGGGTCGGCTACGCCACCATCATCGACATACTCAAGGGACTTCTGAGCGATCCCCTCTTCCTGCTTCTGCTGTTCGCCGCCAAGCTCCTCGCCACCGGCCTGACGCTGGGCTCGGGCGCCTCCGGGGGCATCTTTTCACCGTCACTGTTCCTCGGCGCCACCCTGGGCTCCGCCTTCGGCAACGCCATCGCCCTCGCCTTTCCCCAGGCTCAGGTGGAGCCGGTGGTGTTCGCCATCGCCGGCATGGCCGGAATGGTCAGCGGCACCACCGGCGCCGTGGTAACCGCCATCACCATGACCCTGGAACAGACCCGCGACTACAGCGCCATGATTCCCATCATCACCACCGTGGCACTGGCCTACGTCGTCCGCGGTTGGGTGACGCCGGAGAGCATCTACACGCTGAAGCTCGCCCGCCGGGGCGCCGCGGTGCCCCAAGGGTTGCAGGCCGCCGTATCCTCGTCCCATAACGCCCGCACGGTCATGTCGAAGAACTTCCAGGTGATCGACATCAGCGAGCTGGAGGAATGGCAGGCGAAATACCGGCCCGGCGAAGGTCCCCGCTACACGCTCATCTCGCGGGAGGGGGAAGTGCTGGGCATTGCCCGCCCCGAGCTGATGTACCTGCTGCGGGACAAGAACCCGGAGGCGGTTATCGACAAGAACTTCTTCGTCGTGGCATCCAACACCCCCTGGCCGGTGATCATGCGCGGACTCCGGG
>JASFMS010000342.1:0-3633 GCA_050117435.1 Ectothiorhodospiraceae bacterium
ACGAGGGCGACCGCCGCCGCATGGCCGAGGCCGGCGCCGTCGCTGCCTTCTGCCCCACCTCCAACCTGTTCCTGGGCAGCGGGCTGTTCGACTACGGCGAGGCCACCAGCCAGGGCGTGCACGTGGGCCTCGCCACGGACGTGGGCGGCGGCACCAGCTTCAGCATGATCCAGACCGTCGCCGAGGCGTACAAGGTCTCCGCCCTCAAGGGCCTGGCCCTGGCCCCCGAGCGCCTCCTCTACCTGGCCACCCTGGCCGGCGCCCGCGCCCTGGATCTGGACGACCGCATCGGCAGCTTCCGCGAAGGCAACGAGGCCGACTTCCTGGTCCTGGACCCGGAAGCCACTCCTCTGCTGGCGCGCCGCATGAGCTATACGGAGAGTCTGTCGGAGAAGCTCTTCGCGCTGCTCACCCTCGGAGACGATCGCTGTGTGGCGTCGACGTGGATCAACGGGGAGCGCGCCTGGAAGCGGGGTTAGTTATTTAGCCGCAGATGGACGCGGATAGACGCAGATTTCTAATAGCCACAGATGGACACGGATGAATCGGATATTCAGTTGATTGATCAGAATCCGTAGGCCGGGATAAGCGCAGCGTTCCCGGCATCCCGGCGCGGGTCCGCTCCCGAGCCGCAATGCCGGAAACGGCCTCCGGCCTTATTCCGGCCTATGGGCTTGTTCAGGGGATTCGCGGCGAGGGCGCCGCTCCCACATTGGGGTTCCCGATGAACCGACTAACCCATTAACGAATTAACCGGATATCCCATTCATCCGTGTCCATCTGTGGCTAACAAAAAACTGAATCGCATCTGCGTTAATCCGCGTCCATCTGCTAATCCATTGTAGGCCGGGATAAGCGCAGCGTTCCCGGCATCCCGGGACAGACCAGAGTTCGTGGCTGACAATGCCGGAAACGGCCTTCGGCCTTATTCCGGCCTACGGGGTCTTGGAATTCGCGGCGAGGGCGCCGCTCCCACACGGGGCTTTCCCCGACTAACCGACTAACCGATTAACAAATCAACCAATCAACCAATCACCCACGCAGAATCTTCTTCAGATCCACCGCCCGGTTTCTATCCCCGAGCACCAGCCGTTCCTCCAGCTCGTTCAGGTGTTCCACGGCGATCTCCCCGGCGCGTTTGCCGTCGCGGGCCTGGAGGGCCTCGGCGATGCCCCGGTGGTCGGAGCCGCGGAAGCAGGCGGCCATGCCCGGCACCTTGTACAGGGCGATGATCACCGACGTGCGCAGGATGAGTTTGCCCAGCATCTCCGCCAGGGTCCGGTTGGGGCAGAGGTCGGCGATGCGGTCGTGGAAGTCCACCGACAGGTGGATGCGGCGATCCTGGTCCTGGCGCTCGTGGGCGGCGTATTCCTGATCCACCAGCTCCAGCAGCGCCCGGGCGGAGGCGGGTTCGATGCTTTCCGCTACCTGGCGCAGCACTTCCACTTCGATGAGCCGCCGGGCGTCGAACACCTCGTGGGTCTCCTCGAGGCTGGGGCGGGCCACCCGGGCGATCTGGTTGCGCCGCATGGAGATGATGTGGTCGTTGGCGAGGCTCAGGAGTGCCTTGCGGACCACCGAGCGGCTCACACCGAAAATCTCGCTCAGGGTCAGCTCCGGAAGGCGGGAGCCCGGCGGCAGCTTCTGGGTGAGGACCGCGTGCTTGACCGCCTCGTGGATGCGGACGTCGGAACGCTGGCCCCTTGAGCTCTGAGTGTCATCGCGAAGGCTGCCGCCCAGCCCCGTCGGCACGGCTTTGGTCAATGTGGATCACCTCTTGGACCGGTTCGGCGATGCCGAAGCAAAAAGTGTGGACACTTTCGGTTTCAACTGTCGACAGTATGGACGGCGCTGCGGCCCCACGGCAAATGTGAGCCGCCGGCGCCGACACGGAGGACTTTCCGGCCTGCTGTCGGCCGTAATTGACGCCTCAGCCGAACCTTGAGTTGTATACAATTGCTGTCTATCCTGAGTCTACAAGAGCAATCATGCATCTGTCGGCTGCTGCCGTGTAACGGTGAGGCAGGCAGGTTCCGAGGCAGGAGGGCAAGCCAACATGTCCAGTTCGGTCCGGTTCCTTCTCGGGCACGAGGCCCGCGAGCTGGAGAGCGTCGACCCCACAATGACGGTGCTGCAGTACCTGCGCACGCGGGAGCGGCGCACCGGCACCAAGGAGGGGTGCGCCGAGGGTGACTGCGGTGCCTGTACGGTGGTCCTGGGCGAGCCCGACCGCGAAGGCCGGATGCGCTATCGGGCCGTGAACGCCTGCATCCTGTTCGTGCCCACGCTGGACGGCTGCCAGCTTCTCACCGTGGAGCACCTGCGCGGCGAAAACGGCGAGATGCACCCGGCCCAGCGGGCCATGGTGGAACTGCACGGGTCCCAGTGCGGTTTTTGCACGCCGGGCTTCGTGATGTCCCTGTTCGCGCTCTACCTGAGCGAAGCCGCGCCGTCGCGCCAGCGGATCTGCGACGTCATCGCCGGCAACCTCTGCCGCTGCACGGGCTACCGGCCCATCATCGACGCGGCGTCGGCCATGTACGGTTACCCCTTCGACGATCCCTTCCAGGGCCGGGAAGCCGAGACCGTGGAGCGGCTTCGCGCCATACGCCGGATGGACACGCTGGAGCTGGAGCACCAGGGCCGCCGCTATCTGGCGCCGGTCTCCGTGGACGGCCTGACGGAGGCGCTGGGCCGCTATCCGGACGCGACCCTGCTTGCCGGCGGCACCGACGTGGGGCTGTGGGTCACCAAGCAGCACCGGGACCTGAACACCGTTATCTACCTGGGCGACGTGGCGGAGCTGCACGGTATCGACGAGAGCGCCGACGCCCTGGACATCGGCGCCGCCGCGACCCACACGGAGCTCATGGACGTGCTCGCCCGCAACTACCCGGACTTCGGCGAGATGATGCGCCGCTTCGCCTCGGTGCAGATCCGCAACTCCGGCACCCTCGGCGGCAACGTCGCCAACGGCTCACCCATCGGCGATTCCATGCCCGTGCTGATCGCGCTGGGCGCGCGGGTGGTCCTGAATGGTCCGGCCGGCCGCCGGGAGCTGCCCCTGGAAGACCTCTACATTGCCTACGGCAAGCAGGATCGCAGGCCGGGCGAATTCGTGGAGCGCATACGCGTCCCGAAGCTGACGGCGGAGGACCAATTCCGCTGCTACAAGATATCCAAGCGTTTCGATCAGGATATTTCCGCGGTCTGCGCGGCCTTCCGGGTTCGCGTTCAGGGCGGGCGCATTACCGAGGCGCGTATCGGTATGGGCGGCGTCGCGCCCGTGCCCGCCCGCGCCAAAGGCACCGAGAAGGCGCTTGAGGGCCGCCCCTGGGACGAGACCACCGCCCGGGAGGCGGAGGCGGCTCTGGCGGCGGAGTTCACGCCGCTCACCGACATGCGCGCCAGTCAGGACTACCGGCGACGGGTGGCGGCGAACCTGCTGCGGAAATTCTTTGTCGAGACGACGCAGCCCGCGGCGGCGACGCGGGTGTTCGCGGAGGAGGCGTCGGCATGACCAGCAAGACCCCGAGCAACGCCAGCGTGCACGTGCCCCATCCCCACGACAGCGCCGCCAAGCATGTCAGCGGCGAGGCGCTCTACGTGGACGATATCCCCGAGCCCCGGGAC
>JASFMS010000343.1:0-3632 GCA_050117435.1 Ectothiorhodospiraceae bacterium
GCAGGGATTGAAGCGCCCCTCCGTGCGCGTGTAGCACTGCGGCGGAATGACGGCCTCCGCGTTGTACACCCGGTCCGCGGGCAGGGGCGGTCGCTGGGGCCCGCTGACCAGTGCCGGAGTCTGCTCCTGTGATGACGATCCACCGTCTCCACCGCAGGCGGTGAGCAGCGTGCAGATGGCGAGGGCGCTTAGCGGAATGGTGCGCATTGCGGAGGCTTCCGGCTGATGACGAAAAGCTGGAGTTGACGGGCGCAGCCTCCGTGCCGCGCCCGCCGACGATCATGCTCAGGCGTCGGGGTCGAAGACCCAGAGCATGTTGTTGACGTGGTTGCCGGTGTCCTCGCCGACGATCACGCGGCCGTCTTCCAGGACCACCACGTTGTCCGGCTCGGAGATGTTGTTGACGTTGCAGGTGTTCTCCGCGCGGGTGCCGTTGTACGGCCCGCCCACGAGAACCGGTTCCATCCGGGTGATGTCGTAACCCGCTTCCAGCGGCATGCGGTAAACGGCGCCGCAGTCGCTGGCGCGGCCGGAGAGCTGAATGTCGCCGCTGTCGTCCTCCATGGTCTTGTTGGTGTTGGACATGGCCATATAGGCGTAGGCCTGGGAGACGATCTCGCCGTCCTCGTTCACGTCCGTCCCGGTTTCCGCCTCTTCGGCGCGCACCGCGTTGATGTTCACCCCCTCCATCTTGCGGAACTCCGCGGAGGCGCCCAGGGCTGCCGCAACCTTGCGGCTCTCCAGAAAGGCGATGCGGTCGTCGCCATAGGGGTTGCTGCCGGCGGTGCTGTCGGCGTCGCAGTCCAGGTCGGAACCGGACTGGGACTCGGCGTAGGCGCAGATCTGCGCGTCGGTGATGTAGCTGTTCTCACCGGCCACGTAGTCCGTCTCGTCGATGCCGTCGAATTCGCGGATTGCGTTCGCCAGCGTGCCGTTGGTGGACGTTCCCAGGGCCACCCAGTTGATGTCGAAGCCGGCGCTGGCAGGGTCGCTCACGCCGCTGTCCTGGGTGACCTGCGCGGCATAGAGCGTGCCTTCGACGTCGGAGCGTGTGGTGAAGGTGTCGATGGCCTGGGTCGCCACGAACTTGAAGAACACCGTGCCAGTGCCGTCGTCGCTGAGGTAGACGGTGCGGTGGTCGGGCATGACGACGGCATCTTCGTGGGAGAAGCGACCGAACACATAGTTCTTGACCGGTTTCGGCGTATCCGTGGTCGGCGCCGTGATCTCCACGATGTAGCCGTAGTCGTAGGGGTTGGGATACGTGCCGCCGAGGTACGTCTGCAGCGCCTGCTGGTCGCCGTGGTAGTCGTAGTCGGGGTTGTTCCAGTCGGCGGTATCGTCGAAGTACAGCTCCTCGGAGCTCAGCGGGTTGCCCCAGGGCGAGAGCGTGCCGAAGCAGTTCACCCAGGTGCCGTTGACGTTGCTGAAGTCCAGCATCATCGCCTCGTTGCCGCTCACGGACCAGCGGCCGTCGGCGCCTTTGGTCAGGTGCAGCCGGCTCATGCCGCCGGGACGGTCTTCCCAGTTGGTGAACAGATAGCCGTCATTGGCACCGTTGCGGACGAAGGCGTTGAAGTCCGGGTCGTTGGACTGCTTCACCTCGGACGCGCCGTCGGCGGCCACTATGCCCCCGAGCCCAAACGGCACCGCACCGCCGAAGGTCTCGCCCTCCTGGGCGATGACCTGGTACCGGCCGATGGCGACCCGCATCACTTCCTTCTCCGCGTTTGTTACGGGCACGTCCACGCCGGCGAAGCTGCTGGGCAGCTCGTCGAAGCTGAGTCCGGTAACACCGCCGATGGTGCCGAGGTTGAACACCTTGCCGTCGGCGTCCGTGGTGGTGTTGCTGTCGGCGGGGTGCTGGGCGTTGAAGAACAGGTTGCCCTGGGCGTCGACGAACACGCCGGTGAATTCCGCCCCAAGAGGGGCGGTGGCAAGACGGGTCAGGCCGGGAACCGTGGTGCCGGCCACGCCCGGGGCGCCGTCCTCTCCGGCGGCGCCAGTTGCGCCGTCCTGCCCGTCGTCTCCGCCGCAGGCCGCCAGGGCAAACGGAAGGATGGCGGCGAGCGCCAGGGCCGAGAGTCGGCGGCGCGTCAGAAAGTCCCCATGAGTCATGAAACCGTCCTCGTTTCAGTCGATTTTGAAATCATTGGAATCGAAACCACTTTTCTGTGGCGGGTCATGAGTGTCGGGGAAACTTGTTTCCGAACTGTGGACGTTTCATGACCCGGGGGTGAAGTTGTGGTGACAGTTCCCGGCTCCGCCGCGCTATAGTCGGGCCGGGTGTTACCGGACGGAACCGCTGCCATGGACAAAAGCCTGATTTTCCGCGTAGCAGGGCTGCTGGCCCTGTTCGGAGTCCCCGTCGCCGTCGCAAACGGGCTGAGCCTGCACGGCAGCGCAGTGCAGGGAGCGTTGCTTTCGGGTTCCGCGCCACCCGGAAGTACCGTCACGTTTGCGGGCCACCGCATCCGGGTTGGGGCCGACGGTAGTTTCGTCATCGGCATAGGCCGGGATGCGCCGCCGCGCGCAGCCCTGACCCTTACCTCGAGGAATGGCGAGGAATCCGTGCGCAACATCCGTATCAGGCAGCGGGAATATGAGGTCCAGCGTATCAACGGCCTGCCGTCCCGGCAGGTCAGCCCGAGCAAGGCGGATATGGAGCGGATTCGCCGGGAACTGGCGATGATTCGGGAGGTTCGCCGGCGCGATACGGCGAGCAGCGACTACCTGAGCGGCTGGCAATGGCCCGTGAAGGGCACCATCACCGGCGTCTACGGCAGTCAGCGCATCCTCAACGGCAAGCCGCGGAACCCTCATTCCGGTGTGGATATCGCGGCTCCGAGAGGAACCGACGTGCTGGCGCCGGCGGACGGAATAGTGACGTTGACCGATCCGGACATGTTCTTCACCGGCGGCACCGTCATGCTGGACCACGGCCACGGTGTCACGTCCGTGTACGTTCACCTGCGGAACATCGTCGTCAAGGAGGGAGAACGTCTGGAGCGTGGCGACAAGATTGGTGAAGTTGGTGCTACCGGTCGTGCAACCGGTCCCAATCTTCACTGGGGCGTGAGCTGGTTCGACGTCCGCCTGGACCCGCAGCTCCTGGTTCCGCCGATGCCGGCGCCCACGGATCGATAGCGGGTTCACGCCAGGTCATGCCGGTACGCAACCTCGCAATCGTGTTGGGGGACCAGCTGGACTCCGAGTCCGCGGTTTTCGACGATTTCGACGCGGATCGCGACGTGGTCTGGATGGCGGAGGTCGCAGAGGAGGCGACCTACGTGCCCGCCCACCGCAGACGACTCGTGCTGTTCTTCGCGGCCATGCGCCACTTCCGGGATTCACTGCGTCGGGAAGGCATTCGGGTGCAGTACCAGGCATTGTCGATGGATGCCGCCTGCGACCGCGGCACGGACTTCGCCGAGGTGCTGCGCGAGGACGTTCCCGCTCTGCAGCCGGCAACGATGGTGGTCGTGGAGCCCGGCGACTGGCGGGTCCGGGAAGCACTGCGCCGCTGCGCCGACGAGTTGCGCGTTCCCCTGGAGATTCGTCGCGACCGGCACTTCTACTGTGGCATCGACGAGTTCCGGGACTGGGCGCGGCAACGGCGCTCGCTGCTACTG
>JASFMS010000344.1:0-3615 GCA_050117435.1 Ectothiorhodospiraceae bacterium
AAGGGTATGGCTGTTCGCCATTTAAAGTGGTACGCGAGCTGGGTTTAGAACGTCGTGAGACAGTTCGGTCCCTATCTGCCGTGGGCGTCGGAGACTTGAGAGGATCTGCTCCTAGTACGAGAGGACCGGAGTGGACGTACCTCTGGTGTTCCGGTTGTCACGCCAGTGGCACTGCCGGGTAGCTACGTACGGAAGGGATAACCGCTGAAAGCATCTAAGCGGGAAGCCCACCTCAAGATAAGGTCTCCCTGGACCCTCGAGGTCCCTGAAGGGCCGTGGAAGACCACCACGTTGATAGGCCGGGTGTGGAAGCTCAGTAATGGGTGAAGCTAACCGGTACTAATTGCCCGTGAGGCTTGGCCATACAACACCCAAGCAGTTTGTGTGGCGCATATTGTGTGCTCAGTAGGCAACTTCCCGAATTCCTTCTCTCCGCGTAAGCGGGGAGTCGTGAGCCGATTTGCCTGGCGACCATAGCGAGTGGGAACCACCCGACACCATTCCGAACTCGGAAGTGAAACCGCTCAGCGCCGATGATAGTGCGGCCTCGCTGTCGTGCGAAAGTAGGTCATCGCCAGGCGCCCAACAGAACCCCCACGGTACTGCCGTGGGGGTTTTTTCGTTTCGGCCTGCCAATATTTTCACGGCTGCGGCGCGAGGTTGGCGCGCCTGCCCGCGGTTATACAATGTGGGCGACGTCGCTGACGCGCCTGGTCGCGGTTAGTCTGACACCGCGCGCCGGCTGAGGTACGATCGATGGCCGAATTGGAGGAAAATTGGGCATGGATCACGAAAACGGTTCCGCGGCCGCGCTGCTCGAGTTCATAGACCGCTCGCCATCGCCTTGGCATGCCGGGGCGAATATTCTTGCGCGCCTGCGCGAGGCGGGCTTCCAGCTGCTTGACGAAGGTGCGCACTGGCAACTGCGGCCGGGGGCCGACTACGTCGTTTCCCGCGGCGGTTCGTCCGTCATTGCTTTTCGCCTCGGACAGGGCGACCCGACTGAGGCGGGGATCCGCGTTGTCGGTGCACACACCGATTCCCCCGGTTTCCGAGTGAAGCCGTCCGGTTCGACCAACCGGGGCGGGATGGCTTCCGTTGGCGTCGAGATCTACGGCGGCCCCATCATTGCTTCGTTCGCCGACCGCGAGCTTACCCTCGCCGGCCGCGTGATGGTGGAAACGGACGACGGACTGGAGGAGCGATTGCTTCACTTCTCCAGGCCAATGCTCCGTTTGCCGAACCTGGCAATTCACATGAATCGCACAGTCAACGACGAGGGGCTAAAGTTTGTCCCCCCGGACGAGTTGCGGTTCATGCTCGAGGGTTGCGAGCTCGATACAGTGGACCAGGGTCGTTTGCGGGCCATGATCGCCGATCACCTGGACACTCCGGCGGAAAGCATCCAGTCATGGGATCTGGCGGTCGCGGATACGCAGCAGGGGCGATTCTTCGGGCCCGATCTGGAGTTCATCGCCAACGGGCAGTTGGACAACCTGGCGTCCTGCGACGCCGCCATTCATGCCCTTCTGGCCGCCCGCCCGAGCAGGGGCGTCTCCATGATCGCCTGCTTTGACCACGAGGAGGTGGGCAGTGAGAGTTACAAAGGTGCCGCCGGCAGCTTTCTTCAGGATGTGATCAGTCGGGTGACCGCGAATGCAGGCAGCCCCCAGGCCATGCCCCGGACCTGCGCAAACAGCTGGTTGGTGAGTGCGGACATGGCTCACGCCTACCATCCCGGTTTCGCCGGCTACTACGATGAGGAAAATGCCGCGCGCTTGAATGGCGGGCCGGTAATCAAGATCAACGCCAAGCAGCGATATACGACGGATGCGCCGGCCGAAGCGTACTTCGCTTCGCTGTGTGATCGTGCCGGCGTACCCTGTCAGCGCTACGTGCATCGCGCCAACCTGCCCTGCGGCAGCACGATTGGGCCCATGGCCGCCGCCCGCTTGGGAATGCGTACGGTGGACGTGGGCAATCCCATGTGGTCCATGCACAGCGCGCGCGAGTCTGCCGGTGCGCTGGATCACGGCTACATGATCCGGGCTCTGACCGAATTCTTCGCCGAGGTATGAATCGGAACATGACGGAGCAGCGTCCGGACACGACGTCGAGTCTGCTCGAATTGCTGTCGGCTGGGGGCTTCGTCTCCGGGGAGGCCATCGCCCGGGAGCTATCCGTTTCACGAGCGGCGGTCTGGAAGCTGGTAGAGGCGTTGCGTGAGGAGGGTTACGACGTGGACGCGGTGCGCGGCAAAGGCTATCGCTGGCGCAACGCCCACGCGCCCCTTGACGTTGCACGCATCACCGCGGCCATGCGAAATGCGGACCGGCTCGAGCGGGGAGCTCCGCGTCTCCTGAGCAGCGTAGCTTCGACGAATACCCACCTGCGGGAATCGGTTACGCCGGGATCGCCGCCGCGAGCGGTTTTCGCCGAGCGGCAGACCAGCGGCCGCGGACGCTGGGGCCGACAATGGGTGTCGCCCCCCGCCGGAGGGATCTACCTGTCCATCGACTGGCCGTTCGAGCGTCTGCCGGATGGACCCAGCGGTCTCAGCCTTGCTGTCGGTGTGCACATCGCCGAAGCGCTGCAATCCTTCGGCTTCCGGAATGTCGGGTTGAAGTGGCCGAATGACCTGCTGGTGGGCGGCGCGAAGCTCGGCGGTATTCTGCTGGAGCTCAGTGGCGAGCCCACGGGCCCGTGCCGGATCGTCATAGGGGTGGGCATCAACTGGTCGGTGCCGAACTCCCTGCGCGGCCAGCTTGATCGGGAGGCGGTGGGGCTTTCGGATCTCGCCGCCGGGGAGAGTCTTGACCGCAATGCCATTGCCGCGTTGGTCCTGGATGCGGTTATGGATGCCTGCCTGACGTTTCCTTCGCACCGTGATGAGGTCCTGGGAACGCGCTGGCAGCGACTCGACGCCTTGGCGGGACAGCCCATCACGCTGGAGCTGCCGGGGGGTGACGTGGAAGGCGTGGTGGTCGGCGTGGACGGCACGGGGGCGCTGCTGCTGGATACAGCCGACGGCTTGCAACGCTATGTAAGCGGCGACACACACCTGCGGGTGCGCCGATGAAGCTGTTGCTGGATATCGGTAATTCGCGGCTCAAATGGGCACTCGCCCACGATGGGGAGCTACGTACCACCGGCTGGTGTCCGCACCAAGGTCGGTTGCCTCCCGAGCTGGCGCAGCAATGGAGCCAGCTGGCGTCTCCTGACGAGGTTTGCGCCGTTTCCGTTGCGGCCTCCGAGCTCTGGGAGGAGCTTGTTGCCTGGGCGGGCGCGCGATGGAACCTGACGCCGGTGTGGATTCGCACGCCCGGGAAGGGCGGCGGCGTTCGCGTCGGCTATTCGCAGCCGGAGACACTGGGGACGGACCGCTGGGCCGCCATGGCGGGCGCTGCGCGGCGAGGGATGCTGCCAGCCTGTGTCGTCGATTGCGGTACCGCCGCTACCCTGGACGCCGTCGACGCTGCCGGAACACACCTGGGTGGAATGATCGTTCCCGGGCTCTCAACCATGCGCCGCTCTCTGAATCAACAGACCCACGGGCTCCCGTCCGTCGGTGACGGAAGCGTGACGCCGCTGGCGCTGGACACCACAACGGCGATA
>JASFMS010000345.1:0-3592 GCA_050117435.1 Ectothiorhodospiraceae bacterium
GCCTTCACGGCCAGCGCCTCGCCGCCGCTGCGCTGTATCGCCTCGACCGTCGACTCCGCGCCGTCGCGATCGCTGCCGTAATTCACCACCACTTTGGCCCCGTCGGCGGCGAAAGCCACTGCCATTTCCCGGCCGACACCCTTGCTGGCGCCGGTAATGACCGCGACCCGGCCCTCCAGTGTCCGTTCAGTCACGCTGCTTCTCCCCTGCTGCGGCTCGCCCCGGCACCCGTCCCAGGAGCACGGCGCCGACGGCGAAGAGAATGATGAGCGAGAGCATAGAGTAGCGCACATCACCGAACCAGGTGCCGAACAGGCCGAACAGGGGCGGTCCGATCAGGGCGGCGAACTTGCCCAGAAGGTTGTAGAAGCCGAAAAACTCGCCGGCAGCCTCCGCGGGAATCAGGCCGGCGTAAAAAGAGCGGCTCAGCGCCTGCACGCCTCCCTGAACCAGCCCCACCAGGACCGCTATGACGTAGAACTCCCAGGGCGACCGTATGAACGCGCCCCAGACGCAGACCAGCACGTACACGGCCAGACCCACGTAGATACCCCGCTTGGGTCCCATGCGCTCACCCAGCCAGCCGAAGGCGATAGCGGCGGGAAACCCCACGAACTGCACCAGCAGGAGGGCGAGAATGAGGTCCGAGCGTTCAAAACCCAGGGACCGACCGTAGGCGACGGCCATCCGCACCACGGTGTCCACGCCGTCGATGTAGATCCAGTACGCCAGCAGAAAGGTGCCGGCCGCCCGGTAGCGTCGCAGATGGCGGACGGTGCCCAGCAGCTGTTGCATCCCCGAGCGCCAGGGATTGCCCTCGGCCCGGGTCGCCGCTGGCTCGGGAACGAACAGCATCAGCGGCACCGAGAAGACCGCCCACCAGGCGGCCGTCGCCAGGAATGCCGCCGTCGCCGCTTCCGTGGCGTCGGCGAAACCGAATGCCGTGGGCTGGAGGGCCGCCACTACGCAGCCCAGATAGAGCAGACCGCCCCCCAGGTACCCCATCCCGAACCCCAGCCCGGAGACCGCGTGCCAGCGCTCGCGTGGCGCCACGGAGACGAGGAGCGCGTCGTAGAAGACGTTCGCCGCCATGAAGCCGACGGTGGCGCAGACGAACAGTACCGCGGCGGGCAGCCACGCCCCGCCGGGCACGCCGGTCAGCAGGCCGGTGCCCGCGATCCCCAGCAGCGCGAACAGAATCAGAAAGCGTTTGCGGAAGCCGCCGCGGTCGGCCACGGCGCCCAGCACAGGCGCCGTCACGACGATCAGCAGGCTGCCCGCGCTGTTGGCCCAGCCGAGCCGGAGATTGGCCTCGGCCGCCCCGACGTCACTGCTCCAGAAATCCTGGAACAACAGCGGAAAGAATCCCGCCAGCACCACCGTGGCAAAGGCCGAGTTGGCCCAGTCGTAGAATGCCCAGGACCACAGCGCGCGACGGCCCGGGCGGCTACGGTCCGCGCCGCCGCTCACGCGGATTCCCCTCGCTGCGCGCGTTCCGGCTGCGCCGGTGACCGGCGCCTCGTGGATTCACCGGTCTCACTGTTCGTCACGGACGTCCGGGAGATCCAGGCGAAGCACCATCGCATCTTCGCGGCCGGATTCGGTGGGATAGTAGTGGCGCCGCCGCCCCACGACGTGAAACCCCTCGTCACGGTAAAGCGCAAGGGCCGCCGTATTGCTGGGCCGCACTTCCAGGAACATGTCCTGGGCGCCCAGCCGCCGGGCCTGGCGAATGGCCCGCCTCAGCAGGCGGCGGCCGAAGCCGCGATGGTGAACGTCCGGCGCCACGGCAATATTGAGAATGTGCGCCTCGCCGCCGCCGAAGGACATCACCACGTAACCAACCACCCGATCCTCGGCAAGGTGTACCGCGCAGTCGTAGCCCATTCGCAGGCAGTCGCGGAATATGCCGGGGGACCAGGGAAAGTCGTAGGCGGCCTCCTCGATATCAGCCACCGCCGCAACATCCGTATCCCGCATGGGACGAATGATGGAGAGGAAGCTGGACGCGTTCGCAATCATGAGGCGGGCTCCGCCTCGGCCGGGGCCGCGAGCCTGGCACGAAGCTGCCTGAGATCCTGCCAGGCCTTGCGTTTGTCCTGGGGCTTCCTGAGGAGATAGGCCGGATGATACGTCACCAGCAACGGTGTGCGTTGCGGACCGTACTCGTGCCAATGCCCGCGAAGACGCCCCAGCGGCTGTTCCGTCTTCAGCAGATTCTGCGCGGCCACCCGCCCCACCGCGACCATGACCCGCGGCGATATCAGCTCGATCTGGCGCCGCAGGTACGGCTCGCAGGCGGCAACCTCCTCGGGCAGCGGATCCCGATTCTGCGGCGGGCGGGACTTGAGGATATTCGTAATGTAGACGTTCTCCCGGGCGAGACCGATGGCAAAGAGCATCTGGTCCAGGAGCTTGCCCGCGCGCCCCACGAACGGCTCCCCCCGGCGGTCCTCCTCGGCGCCGGGTGCCTCGCCGATGATCATCAGGGAGGCGTGCGGATCACCGACCCCCACCACACCCTGTGTGCGGCTTTCGTGAAGTGCGCAACGGGTGCAGTTGAGGATCCGCTCGCGCACCTCCTCCCAGCCGCAGCCGGCGAGCTCCTCTTCGAAGGTGACGGGGGCCGGCGTCGACCGCGGCTGGTCCCGCGGCGCCATCGCAGCCTCCGGGGTCTGCGAAGCCAGGGCTTCCTCGGCCCCGGGCAGCGACCGCTCCGCCCGGCGACGGCGCCGCCATACATCGATGCCCATGCGCTCCAGGTAGACCAGGCGGCGCGCGTCGGCATTGCGGCTACTGAAGGCGAAGCTCATGTCACCATCGAAAGTTCAGGGTGGCTTACCGGAAACGTTTCGTCACTTTATACGCTGACCGGCGCCGCGTGAAATGTCGACTGCGTGGCGAACAACGGCATAAGCACGCCGCCGACCGGCTGTTACGCGTGCGTCGGCGGCGCTCAGACCTCGGCGGCTTGAGGATGCTTGCGTTCCGGCCGGTACTGCAGCTTGTTCAGCGCGTTTATGTAGGCCTTGGCGGAGGCGATGATGATGTCTGTATCGGAGCCCTGACCGTTTACCACGCGGCCACCTTTCTCCAGACGCACGGTGACTTCGCCCTGGGAATCGGTGCCGGTGGTGATATTGTTCACCGAATAAAGCAGTAACTCGCTGCCGCTCTCGATCACGCTGTCGATGGCCTTGAAGGCGGCGTCCACCGGGCCGTCCCCCGGAGAGCTCGCACGCCGCTCGGCGCCATCGACGGTCAGCGTCACCTCCGCCACCGGGGTCTCGCCCGTCTCCGAGCAGCAGCGGAATGCCACCAGCCGAATCCGCTCATTCTCCAGCGCCGCGCTGGCCTCCGTGACCAGCGCCTGCAGATCCTCGTCGAAGATCTCGTGCTTCTTGTCCGCCAGGTCCTTGAATCGGCCGAAGGCCTCGTTCAGCTGGGCCTCCGACTCGAAGGCGATACCCAGCTCCGCGCAGCGACTACGGAAAGCGTTGCGCCCCGAGTGCTTGCCGAGAACCATGCGGTTCATGCCCCAGCCGACGTCTTCGGCCTTCATGATCTCGTAGGTCTCGCGGTGCTTGAGCAC
>JASFMS010000346.1:0-3588 GCA_050117435.1 Ectothiorhodospiraceae bacterium
GGACGCCCGCGCTGCGCACTGAAACCAGGCATCCAGTTCCTCGACCGTCCGCAGATGCCCCTGCCCCGTGGAAGACGCAATGAGCAGTCCCCCGGCGCCCGCCGCCGCCAGCCGTTCGAGGTATGCCACGGTGCGTGGCTCATCGAGACGGCGGCGCGGCAGCTCTCCGCAAGTGGGGTCGAAGCACGCCACGGTGGCGTGCGGAAACCGTCCAATGGGATCTTCCACGAGTTGAGCGCTGGTGGTCGGCATGCCGCTCTCCTTTCGGGTCACACATCCACCTTCTATGCTAGCCAATGGGTCGAGGCCACAACGACGCTGCTAACGAGGAGGGGACATGGAGGGACTGGACAAGGCACTGGAGGAGCTTGGGCTTCCCGTCAGGGATAATCCCCTGCTGCCCGGCTCCGAGCGGCGTTTCCCGGACGGCGGCCACTACCGCATCGAAATCTCCGGCGTTGAGCGGCTTTCCGCGCTGGAAACGCTGGTTGCCGAGGCGCAGCGCCACTCCGTACCGGTGCACCGCATTATCGCCACGGTCGGCGGCGCCACCTACCTCACGCGCTCCGAGCTTATGGATTTCGCACAACTCGCCCGCGAACAGCGCATCGAAGTCGTAATGACGCTCGGCCCGCGGCGGGGCTGGGACAGCGGACGGCAGATCGCCACCCGGGAGGGCATTGTTTCCGGTATGCGCCTCAGGGGGATGGAGGGCCTGCGTGCCTGGATCAAGGATTTCGAGCGCTGCACGGAAGCCGGCTTTCGCGGCTTCCTGGTTCCCGACGAAGGCCTGCTCTGGCTCATGAACGAGCTGCGCCGGCGCTCCGTCGTTCCGGCGGAGACCATCTTCAAACTCTCCGTCTTTGCCGGCCATGCCAATCCCGCCGGCGCACAGGTGGCGGAAGACCTGGGGGCGGACACCTTCAACCCCCTGGCGGACCTCACCGTGCCCATGCTCTCGGCAATGCGCAGCGCCATCGGCATACCCATGGACGTCTACCTGTGCCTGGTGAATTCCATGGGCGGTTTCGTGCGCTTCTACGAGGCCGCCGAGATCGCTCGGGTCGCCGCACCCTGTTACTTCAAGTTCGAGCCGGGTCCCTCGGAGGAAGAGCTGTACGCGCCCTGGAACCCGCCGAGCTACCATGACGCCATGATCCGCGAGCGCGTCCGCAACGCCGCGGTAACCATGGAGCTGATCGAACGGGAGAATCCGGAGATCCGCTGTTCGCCGGCGGGCGGGGAGGACCTGGCAATTCCCCGCGCCACCTGAATGCGGACAGTCGCTCCCGCTCGGGAAGCGCAGCGGCGCGGGGGAATGAGTCAACGTTTCACTAACGCCAGCCGCGCAGGTGCACCGCCTCCTCGATGCGCCGCAGGGCATTGATCCACGCGCCCATCCTCACGGACTTCAGCCCCAGGTTGGCAACGGTGTGCAGTGCCTCCTGGTAGCTGCCGAGCAGGCGCGTTCGGCGCAGCTCGTTGATGGTTTCCGGGTCCCAGTAGTTGTCGTACAGTCCCTGGCTTCGCTCCATCTGGCAGACGTGCACGCTGCCGCTGTTGGCGATGACGTCCGGCACCACCGTGATACCCCGATCCAGCAACGCTTCCTCGGCCTCAATGGTCGTGGGGCCGTTTGCCGCCTCCACCAGCAGACGCGCTCGAATGCGCGGGGCATTTTCCCTGGTGATCACTCCCTGAACCGCGGCGGGTATCAACACCGCGCAGTCGGATTCCAGCAGGTCCGCGTTGGTGATCGCGTCAGCGCCGGGAAAACCTGCCACCGTGCCCGCCTCCCGCGCGTGCTCCTGCAGGGCGGGGATATCCAGGCCGTCATCACGGCGAACACCGCCGCGACTGTCCGCCACCGCGATCACGCGGCACCCGGCCTTGTGAAGCATCATGGCGGCCACCGAGCCCACCTGGCCGAATCCCTGGATCGCCACGGTCGCATCGGCGGGATCCATCCCCAAGTCGTCGACGGCCTTATGAAATGCATCGAACACGCCCCGGCCGGTCGCTTCCTGTCCACCGTAGGACCCGCCCAGTATTGCGGGCTTGTCGTTCACGGCGGCAGGACAGTGGTACCCGGTGATCTGCTCGTACTCGTCCAGCATCCAGGCCATGGTCTGGGGATTGGTGCCGATATCCGCGCCCGGCACGTCGTAGGCCGGGCCGGCCGGTCGCAGGTAGCGCATGTACCCTCGGCACAGGGCCTCGTACTCGCGGGCGCTCAGCTCCCGGGGATCGGCGGCGATACCGCCCTTGCCACCGCCGGCGGGAATGTGCCCGGCCGCGTGCTTGATGCACATCAGCAGCCCCAGCGCCTTCACCTCGTTCAGGTCCACGTTGGGGGAGACGCGCGTGCCATCCCGGGAGGGGCCCAGCGCATCGTTGTAGCGAACGCGGTAGGCGTCGAAGATGCGCCGGCTGCCATCGTCCATCTGCAGCGGTATTCGAAATGACAGGATACGGATCGGCGCCGACAGCAGCTCCACCACATCCGGATCGATTCCGCCCTGCTCACCCGCCATGCGCAGCATGCGGGAACCCTGCTCGACAAAGTCGTACATGGTCAGCCCCTCCTCCGTCTGGCCTGGACATTCCTCGTTTTGACTACACCGGCGGCGAGCTCAGCGGGCCGATGCGAAACAGGTATTCCGGATCGTGTTCCCCCGCGAGGTGGGCCGACGTAAAGTATTCGTGCTCGGTCATCTCCGCTCCCTCCGCCTTTGCCACGCCGGCGAACAACGCCCGGGACGCTTCATTGGAGCGGGTGATGGTGGTATTCAGCTCTCTGACGCCGCGGCAGTCCTCGCGGGAGAGAATCGACTGGATCATGCGCCTGCCGAGTCCGTGGCCCCGGCCCCGTTCGGACACGCCAACCTGCCAGAGAAAATAGATCTCCGGGTTGGCCGGCATGCGATAACCCGAGACGAAACCGACCAGCTCGCCCTCCTTCTCCGCGACGATGCAGGTGTCCGCGAAATGCGTGCACTGCAACAGGTTGCAGTACATGGAATTCTCGTCCAGCGGCTTGCACTCGGCCACCAGCCTGTGCAGCGGGGCGCCGTCATCCACGGTGGGTTTGCGCAGGGTGATGCCATCGGAATCGGCCATTTTTTTGATACCTCTTTGTGATTTTCGACGAATTCAGACGGGGCTCATGCAAGTCCGGCAAGCATGAAGACGCCCGCACCCGCAATAAAGGTACCAACAAAGCGCCATGCCTTGGTGCCCAACCGGCGGCCGCGGAAACGTCCTGCGGCAACGCCGGCGGCATGCAGCAGAACCGTGGCCGCGAGAAAGCCCGCGCCGTAGTGCGCCAGCGACGCACCCGGCGCCATTTCGGCACCGTGGGCAAAGCCGTGAAAGATCGCGAACACCGCGACCAGCGCTGCACCAACACCAAGCGGCAGCCGCGCATCGAAGGCGAGCAGTAGCCCGACGCACAGCACCGAACTGGCAATCCCCGGCTCCACCACAGGAACCGCAACGCCGGAGGCACCGGCCAAAGCGCCCGCCGCCATCGCCAATAGAAAAACACCCGGCACCAACCACACGCCTCGGCCACCGGCGCCGGCCGCC
>JASFMS010000347.1:0-3568 GCA_050117435.1 Ectothiorhodospiraceae bacterium
CGCAGGGAAGCACGGGTAGTCTCCGCCGACAATAAATAGAGGGGGATAGCTCCCTTGATTACCATCGAGAACGTCTCGAAGTCCTTCGGCGGTCTGCAGGCGGTGAAGGACGTCTCCTTCAGCGTTGCCGACAAGAGCATCACGGGGCTCATCGGACCGAACGGCGCCGGCAAGAGTACGCTGTTCAATATCGTCGCCGGCGTCATCTCGCCGGATCAGGGCCGCATCAGCCTCCAGGGCGAGGACATCACCGGCCTACCCCCGCACAAGCTCTTCCACAAGGGCCTCGTTCGCACCTTCCAGATTCCCCACGAGTTCGCACGCATGACCGTGCGCGAGAACCTCATGATCGTGCCCGCCGGCCAGTCCGGCGAGAACCTGCTGAAGTCCTGGCTGCGCTGGGCAAGGGTCATTCGGGAGGACCGGAGCATCCTCGAGAAGGTGGACGAGGTGCTCGACTTCCTCGAGATCTCCCACGTGGCCGACGAGCTGGCGGGCAATCTCTCCGGCGGTCAGAAGAAGCTGCTGGATCTGGGCCGGGCGATGATGACGGACGCCCGCGCGGTGTTGCTGGACGAACCCGGCGCCGGCGTCAACCGCACCCTGCTGGGCAAGATCTCCGAGGCCATTCAACGGCTCAACGAGGAACGCGGCTACACATTCTGCGTCATCGAGCACGACATGGACCTGATCGCCCGCCTGTGCGACCCGGTCATGGTGATGGCCAACGGGGAGCTCATCGCCTCCGGGCCCATGTCCGAGATCCGCGAAAACGAGGAGGTCCGGGAGGCCTATCTGGGCGGCGGCGCAAGCGGCAAGGCGGGTGAAGCATAATGAGTCTTCTTGAAGCGCGGGGTGTCTACGGCGGCTACGGCGGCGCGGACATCCTCAACGATACCGATATTGTCCTGGACCACGACGAGATCGTGGTCATCGTCGGCCCCAACGGGGCCGGCAAGTCCACCATGATGAAGGCCATCTTCGGCATGGTGCGCATCCGCAAGGGCAGCGTGGTCTTCGACGGTACGGATATCACCAACGCCAAGCCCGAGCAGATGGTGAAGCGTGGTGTGGCCTACGTGCCCCAGGAGCGCAACGTGTTTCCGTCGATGACGGTACGCGAGAACCTGGAAATGGGCGCCTACCTGATGAAGGGGGACCTCAGCGAACGTTTCGAAAAGGTCTACGAGCTCTTTCCCAAGCTCCGCGAGCGTCGCAATCAACAGGCCGGGCTCATGTCCGGCGGCGAGCGCCAGATGGTGGCCATGGGGCGGGCGCTGATGATCGACCCGAAACTGCTGATGCTCGACGAGCCCACGGCGGGCCTCTCTCCGAAGCTCATCGACGAGACCTTCGAGCGCATCAAGGATATCAACCAGCTCGGCATCGGCGTGCTGATGGTGGAGCAGAACGCCAAGCAGGCGCTCGCCATCGCCGATCGCGGCTACGTCCTCGCCACCGGCCAGAACCGTTACGAGGACACCGGCCCCAACCTCCTCGCCAACCGCGAGGTGGCCGAGATGTTCCTGGGAGGCTGACCCACGATGACGGACTTTCTACAGCTTGTAATCTACGGCGTCGTACTGGGCAGCATTCTGACCCTCGGCGCCATCGGCGTGTCGATGATCTTCGGCATCCTTCGTTTCGCCCATTTCGCTCACGGCGACTTCATGACCGTGGGCGCCTATATCGGCCTTATCTTCATCGCCGGACTGCACTGGCCGGTATGGATCGCCCTGCCGCTGGCCATGCTCGGCACCGCCGCCGTGGCCGTAACGATCGACCAGGTGCTCTACCGGCGCATACGCCGCAAGGACCCGGTCATCCTGCTGATTTCCTCCTTCGGCATGGCGCTGGCACTGCGCAGCCTGGTGCAGATCATCTGGGGCCCGGACAACCAGGTCTACAAGAAGGGCATCCAGATTCCGTGGCGCATCGAGGGCCTGGTCATCAAGCCCGATCACCTGTGGATCGTCGGCGGCGCGCTGCTGCTGGTGGTGATCATGCATCTGTTCCTCACCCGCACGAAGATGGGCAAGGCCATGCGCGCCATGTCCGACAACATGGACCTGGCGCTGGTCACGGGCATCCCCGCCGAGCGGGTCATCATGTGGACCTGGGTGATGGGCGGCTGTCTCGCGGCAGCGGCGGGCGTCTTCCTCGGCCTGGATACCCGGCTGCACCCGGTCATGGGCTGGTTCGTGCTGCTGCCGGTGTTCGCCGCCGCCATCCTGGGCGGCATCGGCCGCCCTTACGGCGCCATCGCCGGCGGCATGGTGATCGGTATCGCCATGGAGGTCTCCACCATCGTCATCGAGCCGTCCTACAAGCTCGCGGTGGCCTTCGGGATCATGGTCGTCACGCTGATCTTCCGTCCGCAAGGCATCTTCAAGGGGACTCTGTGATGGAACTCACCGGCATCGCGGCATACCTGGTCTCGTTCCTCACCTTCGCGGGCATCTACGGCATCCTGGCATTGGGCCTTAACCTGCAGTGGGGTTTCACGGGACAGTTCAACATCGGCATTGCCGGCTTCTTCGCCGTCGGCGCCTACACCACGGCCATCTTCACCACACCGGAGAGCCCGGCCTATGTGGGCGGATTCGGGGCTCCTTTCCTGGTAGGACTGATCGCAGCGACAGCAATGTCGACGGTGGTGGGCTTTCTCATCGGCCTGATCACCAAGCGGCTGCGAACGGACTATCTGGCCATCGCCACCATCGGCATCGCGGAGATCATACGGCTGATCGTCACCAACGAGGACTGGCTCACCAACGGGGTGCGCGGTATTCCCGCGGTTCCGCGGCCCTTCGCCGGCATGGGTCTGGACACGCCGCTGGGCTTCCTGCTGGTGATTCTGGTGTTCGTGGCGCTGGTGTACTTCCTCGTGGAGCGGGCGCGGAAGTCGCCCTGGGGCCGGGTCCTTCGCGCCATCCGGGAGAACGAACCGGCGGCGGAGGCTGCCGGCAAGGACATCGGCCGGTTCCGCCTGCAGGCGTTCACCGTTGGCGCGGCTGTAATGGGCCTGGGTGGCGGGCTCTATGCCCACTACTTCGGCTTCGTCAGCCCGGAGGCGTTCCGCCCGCTCTACGGCACCTTCCTGGTCTGGGTGATGCTCATCGCCGGCGGCAGCGGCAACAACAAAGGCGCGCTGCTGGGCGCGGTGATCATCTGGGCCATCTGGTCCGGCACGGAGTTCATCACCAACCTGCTGCCCTCCGACATGGCCACCCAGGCAGCAGCGGTCCGGGTGCTGCTCATCGGCCTGCTGCTGCAGGTAATCCTGGTGACCCGTCCGGAAGGCCTGCTGCCGGAAGCCAGCCCCAAGCCCCGCAACGGCAGCAAGCAAAAAGGCGAGGACGGCGACTGAACTGCCCCTGCCGTAACAGCAGAAAGAAGGCGGCCGCTCGGGCCGCCTTTTTTTGGTTCTTCGCAGATTGGCATGCAGCAGGAAGGCATAGGGCGGAATAAGCCCGAAGGCCGTTTCCGGCGTATCAGGCCGTGAACCGGGAAAGCGGAACGCCGGGAACGCTGCGCTTATCCCGGCCTACCCGATTAACCGATTAAC
>JASFMS010000348.1:0-3567 GCA_050117435.1 Ectothiorhodospiraceae bacterium
CGGGCCAGTGGGGACGGCTACGAAATCCTGGCGGGGTCGCAGATTCCCACCATCGATCAGGCGGTGGCGGCCAAAGCCCTGGGCGTGAAGCCTGACAAGGTCGCCATAACCACGCTATTCGGCGGCGGCAGCTTCGGCAGGCGGGCTACACCGGTCGGTGACGTGGCGTTCGAGGTGGCCAGCATCTTCCGCGCCGCCAGCGGCGGGCGGCCGGTGAAGCTTATCTGGACCCGTGAGGACGATATCCAGGGTGGGCGCTACCGGCCGCTGTTCGTGCATCGTCTGCGGGTGGGGCTGGACGGCGATCGGCGGCCCATCGCGTGGCACCATCGGATTGTCGGGCAATCCATCATGGGCGCCGACGGCGTGGATCCTTCCTCGGTGGAGGGGGCCGCCGATCTGCCCTACGACTTCGACAGCTTCGCTGTTGACGTGCACAACGCGGAGGCGGGGGTGCCGGTGCTGTGGTGGCGCTCCGTCGGGCATAGCCACACGGCGTTCAGCACCGAGACGTTCGTGGATGAAGTGGCCCATGCGTCCGGGGAGGACCCGGTGGATTTTCGCCGGGAGCGTCTCGCCGGGAACACCCGGCACGTGGCGGTCCTGGAACTTGCCGCGGAGAAGGCGGACTGGGGCAACCCGCCGCCGGAGGGGCGGGCGCGGGGCGTCGCGGTGCACAAATCCTTCAACACCTATGTGGCGCAGGTGGCGGAGGTGTCGAAGGGAGCCGACGGCCTGCCGCGCGTCCACCGCGTGGTCTGCGCCGTGGACTGCGGTGTGGCGGTGAACCCCCACAACATCGAGGCCCAGATGCAGAGTGGCATCGGCTTCGGGCTGGGCGCGGCGCTGTATAACGAAGTGACCCTGGATGGCGGCCGGCCACAGCAGAAGAACTTCGACAGCTATCGGCCACTGCGGCTAAAGGACATGCCGGCGGTGGAGGTTTACATAGTGCCGTCCACGGAAGCGCCTACGGGGGTCGGCGAGCCCGGTACCCCGCCCATCGCCCCGGCGGTGGCCAATGCCTGGTTCAGCCTCACCGGCGAACGGGTGCGGCAGCTGCCGTTCGGCCGGGCGGGCTGAACCGGTCGCTCCCGGTCGCAGAAACGCGTGACGTTGGCGCCAATCGTTGCGCCGGGAGCCCGTGGCGATGCGATTACGGAGTCCCTGGCAACCCGGAGGCTGTATTGAGAATTGGTCCGGATATAGACTGGAACGAGAGAGGCCGTGTCGAGCGCCGCCAATGCCTTTCGCCCCCGCGCGGGGGGGTGACGCCGTTGCCTGAAGGGGGTGGGGATGCAGGGGCTGCCGGCCCGGTCGACCATTGAGACGCTGCTCGGTGCAGCTTTCGACGCCATCGACTGGGCGGTGGTGATTACCGACGCGCAAGGCCGGATCGTGCGGGGGAACGCCGGTCTGCAGGCCCTGCTTGACGGCGCTGCTCTGCCGCTGTCCGAACCCTTGCTGAAAGCACTGCCGCTGCATCGGCCGGATGGTTCCGCTGCGCTCGGTGCCGAAGAGCATCCACTCACTCGGGCGCTGGGCGGCGAGCAGGTGCGTCAGGATCGCGCGCTGCTTCTGGAACGGGTGGACTTTCCGAAACAGCTCCTGATTGATGCCGCTCCGGTATCGACGGACGATGGCAACCTCATCGGGGCCATGCTTCTGCTCCGGAGCGTCGCCGACGAAACGGCGACGGAGACGGCCCTTCGGCGCCAGCGGGATCTGTACGCCGCGCTTTCCGAGTTCAACCAGTTCGTTGTCCTTGAGACCCCGGAACCATCAGCCGTCTTCGAGCAGCTGTGCAGGGTTGCGGTGGACTATGGCGGTCTGCGGCTGGCCTGGGTGGGCGTTCCGGACAGCGAGGGCTGGGTTCGTCCCGTCGCCGCACTTGGCGCTGCTTGCGGCTATCTTCACGAATTGCGGATCAGCGTGGATGACTCGCGTCCTCAAGGGCAGGGACCCACCGGGGTGGCGCTGCGAAAGGGGCGCAGTGTGATCCGCAACGTGCTGGACACCGAATCGACCATGTCGCCATGGCACGCGGCTGCCGACAAGGCCGGGCTCAAGGCGTCGGCAGCGATACCCATTCGCCGCGGCGGCGAAGTGATCGCCACTCTCAATGTGTATGCGGACGAGCACCACTATTTCTCCGTCGACCTGATGCGGTTGCTCCACGAGCTGGCGATGGATGCGTCGTTTGCCCTGGATCGTTTCGACGAGGAGACGGAGAGACGGCGGATGATCGAGATTATCGAGGCGACGCCGGATTTCGTCGGAGTCGCCGACCGGGAAGGCCGGGTGCTCTACCAAAACCCCGCGGCGTGCGCGCTGGTGGGCGAGGAACGGAGCGCGCGAAACGTTCGCGACTGCCACACCGCGGAAAGCCAGGGGCAGCTGGACGAGGCACTTGGTGTCGCTCGCGATAGGGGGCTATGGACGGGCGAGAGCGAGCTGATCGACGCCGAGGGCAATGCCATTCCGCATTCCCAGGTGATCATCGGGCATCGGGATCGCAGCGGAGAAGTTACCCACTATTCGACGATTGCCCGGAACATCAAGAGTGAAAAGGCGGCGGAGGCCCAGATTCGCCACCTGGCCTATACCGATGCGCTTACTGGCCTCGCCAATCGAACCCACCTGCTGGAGCGACTGGAGCAGGATTACAGCCGCGCGCTTCGTCATGGTCGAATCGGTGCGCTGCTGTACATTGACGTGGACGGCTTCAAGGCATTCAACGACTCCATGGGACACGCCACCGGGGACGCCGTCCTCCGCGCCCTGGCGCGGCGCTTCGCGGCCCGACAGCGCAAGGAGGACACGCTTGCGCGCATAGGCGGCGACGAGTTCGTGCTGCTGCTGGACGAGCTTGGGGAGTCCTCCGACGAGGCTGCCTATCAAGCACGACGGATTGCCGATGACATCATGGATTCCCTGAAGGCGCCGTTCGAGCTCGAGGATCAGCGCCTGCACCTGTCCGCCAGCATCGGTATTGCCCTCTTTCCAACGGGGGAGGCGGACCAGGAAGGACTGCTGCAGCGGGCGGATACCGCCATGTTCGCGGCCAAGGAGGCCGGCCGCGGCAGTGTACGGTTTTTCGATCCGTCGATGCTGGAGCGGGTGCGTCGGCGGCTGGAACTGGAGCAGGAGCTGAGCAAAGCGCTGGCAGCCGGGGATTTCTTCCTGTGTTTCCAGCCCATCGTGCGTCTGAAAGACGGAGCGATCATCGGCGTGGAGGCGCTGAGCCGCTGGCGCCACCCCAAGCACGGGCTCATATCGCCGGCGGAGTTCATTCCCGTGGCGGAGCAGACGGGTCAGATCGTGGAACTCGGCGAGCGCGTCATGGAATCGTCGCTCGCGGCGTTGCGGCTGTGGCTGGACGCGGGGGTGGCGGGGCCGGATTTGCGGCTCAGCGTTAACGTAAGCCCGCTCCAGTGCTCCCAGAGCGACTTCGCTGAACGGCTGCTGGGGCAGCTGCAACGTCACGGCGTGCCGGGCAGTCGCCTGAACCTGGAGATAACGGAAGGCGTCGTGGTGAGGAACATGGAGCGGGCGGTGGAGAAGATC
>JASFMS010000349.1:0-3549 GCA_050117435.1 Ectothiorhodospiraceae bacterium
GGCGCTGTGGACTGCGTTGGCGTTCTTGTAAAGGGCTACGGCCATTCACTGCGAACGCCGCCTTGCCACAGCGCCGCTAGGAAGTGCAGAGGAACGCGGGAATTGTTCAGCGTTTCCCTAGCAGCGGGACCTACCCGGCTGGCCAATTTCCGGAGCCGCCGCTCAACCCCCGCCACCACTCAACGGCGGCCCCCGACGCGGACCGTCCGCCGTCGCATCCAGACCGAATTCGTACCAGTCCTCTCCGAACAGTTCCAGGGGGTGCTGCGTGCGGTCCGTACCATTGCCGCAGGCGAGGGACGTCGCCGGACAATACCTGTCGCAACCCCAGCAGATCCGCTCCGGGTGTTTCGGTCGCAACGGGAACTTCTTTGCCACGGCAGGCACCTGCGAGTTTGAAAGTTTAGCCGGATAATATTCTTTTCTTTTACTTCTTTAAGAGCCTTGATTCAGATCAAAACCCTGCGTGGTCGTCCGCTTCACCGCCTACGGGAAAACAGCAATTCCGGTCAGGACAGCATCCGGTATCCGGGGCATAGTGGACCCTCATTCAGGGGGTATCACGGTGTCGGAATCTCTACGACCAGCGGCCTACGCGGAAAGACTCGACAGAGTGTTCGACTACATCGACGAGCACCTCTGCGAGGATCTGACCGTGGAGCGCCTGAGCCGGGTGGCGAACTTCTCGAAATACCACTTCCACCGGCAGTTCTCCCAGTACGCCGGCATCAGCGTCGCTCGCTACATTCAGCTCATGCGCCTTCGGCGGGCCTCCTACCGACTGGTCTTCGAGGAGGAGGCGCGGATTATCGACATCGCCCTGGAAGCCGGCTTCCGGAATCCGGAATCGTTCTCCCGGGCGTTCAAGAGTGCCTTTCGCCAACCCCCGTCGCAGTTCAGAAAGAACCCGGCCTGGCAGCCGTGGAAACAGCAGTATCGACCACCTACAAGAGAGCGCAGCCGCCACATGAACGTCGAAATAGTCCACTTTCCCGAAACCCGCGTCGCCCTGCTGGAGCACCGCGGCGCCCCCGAACGCCTCAACGATACCGCCAAACGTTTCATGGACTGGCGCAAGGCCAGCGGACTCTCCCCGGTGCAGCACAGCGATACCTTCGGTATCGCCTACGACGACCCGGCGACCACCCCGCCGGAAGAATTCCGATTCGACATCTGCGGCTCGGTACCGGCGGCCGTCCCCGATAACCCACAGGGAGTATTCAACTCGGCTATCCCGGGCGGGCGCTGCGCCACCGTTCGACATCTCGGATCGCATGAGCGGCTGGGAGAAGTGATCTACCCACTCTACCGGGACTGGCTCCCGGAAAGCGGCGAGGAGCTACGGGACTTCCCGCTGTTCTTCCATTACCGGAATCTGATACCGGAAACCCCCGAGCACGAGCTGGTGACGGACGTCTACCTGCCGGTGCAGTAGCGCCAAAACTGCCCCTGCGGCGGAATCCCTGAACCATCAGCACACGGCAACGGCGGGTCGGAATACCCGCCCAGGGGAAACGCTCGACAATTCCCGCGTCGCGCTGACAGTCGCAAACAAGTAGGCGCGTCGACCGGGATCGGCTCGGCTCCGATCGAGCACCCTGTCGGCCCGGGAACCGAATTGATTTCACGAAAAGCTGGACTATAAAAGAAAAATGAGAACAGGGGCCCAAAGTATAAATCTTTCGGCGTGGCGGCGATTTACAAAGGAGGTTGACGGGGAGTTGGTGGTGCTCGACCGCCGCGCAAACCAGGTGCACCGACTCAATGGAACTGCCCGGTTCATTCGGGGATGACTGGCCGGCAGCGAATCCCCGGCCGGCCTCGTTGACGACGTTTGCGCCGTGTTTGATGTCGTTCCGGCGCAGGCGGCAGAAGACATAGCAAGACTCACCGTCACGCTTCTGGAACAGGGGCTTATGGAGGAAGCGGAGGGTGCATCACATGGAGAAGAGAATAATGAGCGTTGACAAGTCGAAACGGGATTTCATCAAGAAGGCCTCTTACGCCGCGCCGGTGCTGATCACGCTGACAGCGATGCCGGCCCATGCCACGTACGGCTCCTGTCAGAACCGCACGAAGGATGGTGACGGGGGCAGCTACAGCTATTGGGAGAGTCGTTTCAAGTCATACTGGAACGGCGACTAAGTGGCAGAGCGGCCACCTTACGGTGGCTATCGCGGAGCCACTCGCTGAAGTGCCGGCGGCGCTTCGATTTCCACATTCCGCTATCCGCGGCGTCGTCATGTGCATTGAGCCCGCAGGCGCCGTGCGATCGGGCGCGGCGCCTGTTTTCGTCGGCAAACCCGCTGCCCCACCCGCGGTCATCCATGGCCTCAATACCCCCCTCATCGCTGCCCGAACGCGGAGCCGGCAAACTGTGTTCGCGGGTCAGCCGGCGGAATTCGCGTGCAACGCGACCGCACTGCTCTACCCGCCACCACGGCGAGCGGCGGACCACTGAAATTTGCGGCGATAGGCGCCCGGCGTGAGGCGGGTCGCGCGTTTGAAAACGCGACGGAAAAACGCCGTATTGTCGTAACCCACGTCGCAGGCTATCCGCTCCACGGGCATGGACGTACGCTCCAGTCGCCGCCTGGCCTCGGCGATGCGCAGGTCCTGAACGTATTGTATGGGCGAGCAGTCGGCGGCGAGCCGGAAGCGCCGCTCCAGACTGCGCCGTGACAACGACGAGCGAGCCAGCATTTCCTTCACCGGATCCGGCACCATGTAGTGCACGCCAAGCCACTGCTGAAGCTCGCGGATCAGGGCATCGTCGTGCTGAAGCCGGGGCGAAAACGAGATGTACGGCGCCTGCCCTTCCCCGTGCCACTCGAGCATCAGCATGCGGGCCATGGCCTGCGCCGCCGTGGGACCAACGTGCCGGGCAATGAGGTGTAGCGCAAGATCGTGCCAGGACATGACCCCGCCGGTCATCACGAATTCGTCGCGGTCACCGGCGACCACCAGCACCTCCTCGGCCCGCAGCGCAACGTCCGGGAAGTGCCGCCGGAAAACGGGCGCGAAAGCCCAGTGTATGGTCGCCTCCCGCCCGTCCAGCAATCCGGTCTCCGCCAACAGCAGCACGCCGGTGCAGGCCGAACAGAGAATCGCCCCCCGCTCATGCAGGCCGCGCAGCCAGTCCACGATGCCCGGGTAGCGGCCGGTTATCCAATCGCCGCCCTGCACCATCATCAAAGGAACGATGACGATGTCCGTGTGACGGACGTCGTCGAAGGTGCGATGTGCCCCCAGCGGAAGCCCGCTCGCACCACGCGCCTCACTGCCGCGCGGGGCCACGATCTCCACTTCGAACGGACGGGCCGGCAGCCCCGGCTCGAAACCCGCGAGAAGATCGAAGGCATTCAGAGTCTCGTAAAGCCCGCTGAGCGGTGAGACCTGGGCATCCGGCGTGGCCACCAGCGTCACGTTCAGGGACGCGTTTGCCGTTGACATGGCGCCCCCTGACGCAAATGGACCCATTGAGGCGACTTTAGCACTTAGCGGCCACCCGGCAACCCGCCACACTTCAAACACGTGGCGCCTTTGCCA
>JASFMS010000350.1:0-3545 GCA_050117435.1 Ectothiorhodospiraceae bacterium
GCATTATTCCACAAACGCTGCGCTCTGGCACGGGGCGGCGATGCTGATGTCGGCGGTGACGATGGGGTATCATCTGGCGCCTTCGACGATGGGGTGTGCGATGTCCGAATTCAAAACGGTGCCAGCAGGTCTCGAGACCATGGCGGATTTCATTCGCTGGGCGGCCAGCCGCTTCAACGAGGCCGGGCTGTGCTTCGGCCACGGTACGGATAACGCCATCGACGAAGCGGCGGCGCTCGTGCTCCATACGCTCCATCTGCCTCCGGACCTGCACGCGGCCTATTTCCCGTGCCGTCTCGCGGACTCCGAGAAAGAGGCCGTGCTGGAGCGGGTGCGTCGGCGCGTTGAGCAGCGCCTGCCGCTGCCCTACATAACCCGCGAGGCGTGGTTTGCCGGTCTTTCATTCTATGTGGACGAGCGGGTGCTGGTGCCGCGATCCCCCATCGCCGAACTGATACAGCAGGGGTTCCAGCCATGGCTTGACCCGGACTCCGTGACGGACGTTGCGGACGTGGGCACCGGCAGCGGCTGTATCGCCATCGCCTGCGCCCACGTTTTCCCCGGCGCCCGGGTGGAGGCCCTCGATGTTTCCGACGATGCGCTTGCCGTGGCGGCGATGAACGTCGAGCGGCACGGGCTGGAAGAGCAGGTTCGCCCCGCGCGGTCGGACCTGCTTGACGCCGTGCCCGCCGGGCGGTGCTTCGATCTGATCGTCAGCAATCCGCCCTACGTGGACGCCGAGGCCATGGCTTCGCTGCCGCCGGAGTACCGACACGAGCCCCGCGGCGGACTCGCCGGGGGCGACGACGGTCTGGAGTTCGCCCGCCGCTTGCTGGGGCAGGCCGGTGCGCACCTGAAGGACAACGGCGTCATCGTGGTGGAGGTCGGCCACAGCGCGCCGGCGCTGGAGGCCGCATTTCCGCGAGTGCCCTTTACCTGGCTGGAGTTCGCCCAGGGTGGAACGGGCGTGTTTCTGCTGACGGCGGACCAGGTCCGCGAGCACTTCCCGGTTTCGCCCGACACCGGGAACGGATAGAGTTCTGACGGCGCCGTGAGGCGTCATTTCAAAATCAACAGGTCACCGCATGTCCGGCAATACCTTCGGCAAGCTGTTCACCGTCAGCACCTTCGGCGAGAGCCACGGGCCCGCACTCGGCGCCGTCGTGGACGGTTGTCCGCCGGGACTGGAACTGACTGAATCCGATCTGCAGCACGACCTGGACCGCCGCAAGCCCGGCACCTCCCGTCATACCTCCCAGCGGCGCGAGGCGGACGAGGTGCGGATCCTCTCGGGCGTGTTCGAGGGGCGCACGACCGGTACGCCCATTGGCCTGCTGATCGAGAACGCCGATCAGCGCTCCCGGGACTACTCGAAGATCAAGGACAGCTTCCGACCCGGTCACGCCGACTACACCTACCGGCACAAGTACGGCATCCGCGACTACCGAGGGGGCGGCCGGTCTTCAGCGCGGGAGACGGCCATGCGCGTCGCCGCTGGCGCTATTGCCAAAAAGTACCTGCAGCAGCAGCTCGGCGTGCGCATTCGCGGCTATCTGGCGCAGCTCGGCCCTATCGAGCTGGGGCACACGGACTGGGAGGCAGTGGATACCAACCCGTTCTTCTGCGCCGATCCCCAGCGCCTGCCGGAGCTGGAGCGCTACATGGACGAGCTGCGACGCGAGGGCGATTCCGTGGGCGCCCGGGTCAACGTGGTGGCGGAGAACGTCCCCGTTGGGCTGGGTGAGCCGGTATTCGATCGGCTTGACGCGGACATGGCCAAAGCGCTTATGAGTATTAATGCGGTGAAAGGCGTGGAAATCGGTGCCGGATTCGAGTCTGTCCGGCAGAAGGGCACCGAGCACCGGGACGAAATGACGCCGGAAGGCTTCCTGTCCAATAATGCCGGGGGCGTTCTGGGCGGCATCTCAACGGGACAGGATCTGGTTGCCGGCATTGCCCTCAAACCGACTTCGAGCATCCGCATCCCGGGCCGTTCCGTTAACGTGCGTGGGGAGCCGGAGGATGTGGTCACGACGGGCCGTCACGATCCCTGCGTGGGTATCCGCGCGACGCCGATTGCCGAAGCAATGGTCGCCCTGGTCGTGATGGACCACTACCTCCGTCACAGGGCCCAGAACGCCGACGTCGCCAGCGATACGCCGCGCATCCCTGGCAGATGACGGCCTCCCGTTACGGAGGCCCGACGTGACCGTGTCACCGGCGATTCCCTACTGGCGCCTGGCCGGGTTCTATTTCTTTTTCTTCGCCATCGTCGGCGGGCTGGCGCCCTATTGGGGGCCATACCTCAGATACCGCGGCTTCGATGCCGTGGCCATCGGCGAGCTCATCGCCATTCTCCATGCCACGAAAATCATCGCGCCGAACCTCTGGGGGTGGATCGCCGATCACACCGGCCGACGGTTGAGCATCATCCGGTTCGCCGCGCTGGTCGCCATGGTGGCGTTCAGCGGCGTGTTCGTCGGTGGCGGATTCTGGTGGTTCGCCGTCCTGATCGCGGTCTTCAGCTTCTTCTGGAATGCCGCGCTGCCCCAGTTCGAGGCCAATACGTTCAATCACCTCGGGGCCGCGGCTCACCGCTACAGCCGTATCCGGGCATGGGGCTCCGTGGGGTTCATGGTGTCGGTGGTGGCCATCGGCGAAGCGACGGAGCGCCTCGGTCTGTCTGCTCTGCCCGTGCTCGTGCTGGGGCTTTTCGCGGGGCTCTGGTTCATGAGCCTGCTGGCACCGCAGGCCTCCCAGACCGGCCACGACACTGGCCATGAGACCTTTCTGCGGGTGCTGGCGCGCCCCGGCGTCATGGGGTTCTTTATCGCCTGTTTTCTGTTGCAGGCGAGTCATGGCCCTTTTTATGCCTTCTACAGCATATACCTCGAGGACCACGGCTACTCCGGCGGCATGATCGGCATACTCTGGGCGGTGGGTGTCGCCGCGGAGATAGCCGTTTTCCTGGTGGCGCATCGGTGGCTGTTTCGGTTCGACGCCCGCCGCCTGTTCGTCGCCGCGCTGTCACTGGCAGTGGTGCGCTGGTATCTGGTGGGTTCCTTTCCGTCGCTGCTGGCCGTCCAGTTCCTTGCGCAGACGCTGCATGCGGCCACCTTCGGGGTCTACCACGCCGTTGCCATTTCCCTGGTCAACCGCTTCTTCACCGGCCGCAACCAGGGGCGAGGTCAGGCCTTTTACAGCAGCATGACCTTCGGCGCCGGCGTCGCAACGGGCAGTCTTGCCGCGGGCCGACTCTGGGCAACGGCCGGTGGCGCCGGCACGTTCTTCGTGGCGGCGGCAGTCGCCGCCGCCGGAACCGTCGTCGCCTACCGCAGCGTTCCAGCGCAACGCATTGGCCGTTAGCCGGGCGATTCGCGCTCGGTTATAATGACCGGTTCAATTGCGCGGCCAGCCGCGCGCCGCGCTCAGTTTCTCGGGACGAACCCATGACCGGACAGACGCTCTACGACAAGCTTTGGGACGCGCACGTGGTGCGCACGAATGCGGACGGGACGGTGCTGCTGTACATCGACCGACACCTG
>JASFMS010000351.1:0-3545 GCA_050117435.1 Ectothiorhodospiraceae bacterium
ATACCGCCCGGCGGGTGGAGGAAGCGCTGCCTGACCTCACCCACCGCCTGGAAGGGCTTGGACTTTCCGTAACGCACGTGAGCGCGAGGACGGGAACACCACCGCCCGAACCACCGGCAACAGGAAGCGGCCCCGGAGGCATACTCAATGACCAGGCGTAACCCGCCACAGACCCTTGAGCACGATCGCCGGCTCGCGGTGGCGCTGGAATACACCGGAGACGGCGCACCCCGCGTTACCGCAAAAGGCGCCGGAGCGGTTGCCGAGGAGATAATGCGCCTCGCGCAGGAGCATGATGTGCCGCTGCGGCCGGACCGGGATCTCGTGGAAGTGCTCGCTCAGGTGGACCTGAACCGGGAGATCCCGGAAATGCTCTACCGCGCTGTCGCGGAGGTGATCGCCTTCGCCTATTTCGTGAAAGGGAAAACGCCGGAAGGCTACCGCGAAAAGGACGACAGGTAGCCACGGCGGCGCCGTTCGCCAGGTGGGTCGACACTGCCTGAGAAGTCAGTATGTCTCCGAACGGCGCTCGCGATGCAGCAGGACCACCAGATCGGCCTCCATCTGGCTGAGCCCGCAGGTTTCCATGATCTCCGCGGCACCCATGCCCTTCTTGGCCATACGGATGGCCTGGTCCAGCACGGCGCCACCGGCGCCGCCGCTGTCGGCGACGGCCTCGAGACGGTCCCGCAAGCGGGAAATGTCGTCGTGGAGCCGGCCGATCTGCTGGCGCTGTCCCACGGCGCCCGCGGTCAGGCCATGTAGCTGTTCGTTCAGCTCACCGCAGGTGGAGTCGAGCTGCTCCGCCTGGCGCTGCACCGCGGACAGCCGCCACAGGGCGAAAGCGGCAACCGCGACGGCGGCCACCGCAATTACGATAGCGACAATGCTAAGGGCTTCCATCGCTCAAGCGTAATCGTCCACGAGCGGTCCGTCATCCCGGTTCTCCCCGGAATCGTCGGTGACCCCGTCTTCCGGCCGCCGGCGCCGGCGCGGTTTTTCCTCGCGCCTCGGCGCGCGCCGGTTCTCCTCACGCTCCGGCACCGGGCGAATGGGATTGGTCGGCGAAACGGGATCCAGGTCCGCCATTGGGGGCTACCGCCTCAGAGAGAGGCCACCTCTTCCCATTCGTCCCGGGTCAGCAGCCGGTTCACGTCCACCAGGATCAGCAGACTGTCTTCCCGGCTGACCACGCCGTAGATGTAACGCGAGGAGTCCTCGTTGCCCACGTTGGGCGCGGTATCCACCTCGGATTCGCTGACGTCGCTCACCTCGGCGACGCTGTCCACGAGGATGCCGGCGATCTGCTCGTCCGTTTCGATAACGACGATGCGATTGTTGGGCTCCGGTTCCTTCTGCGGCAGACCGAAGCGCATGCGCGTATCGATCACCGTCACCACGTTCCCCCGCAGATTGATGATACCCATGACGTACGGCGGCGCCCCGGGCACCGGCGCGATCTCGGTCATGGGCAGGACTTCCTGCACCTGCTGAACGTTTATTCCGTAGATTTCGTCGTCGAGCTCGAAAGTCACCCACTGGGTGAGCGCGCCTTCCAGCTGCTGAGCCTGTTCTTCAGCCATTGCCTGTCTCCCTAGTCACCCCTTGCGGAGATCTCGTGTTCGTTGCCGCGGCGATCCGGTAGTGCGCCGCATTCAGTCCGTGCGATTTGCGGCACTACTTTCCCCAACCGCGCTCCAGCATTGCCGCGAATGCTTCGGTATCCATGAGCGCGCAAAGCCGCCCCAGCACCGTTCCCGCGAGCCACGGCCGCTTGCCGCCGCCGGAGCGCCACTTCACCTCGTCCGGAGTCAGGCGCACCACCTCGCCGACGGTCCGGCAGGCCAGCCCCCAACGGCCATCGCCGACGATCAGGATCTTCTCCGGCTCGGCCTCCTGGGCCTCCAGTTCCTCACGCCGGTCGTCGGGCAGCACCAGTCGGCCCGTATCAATGACGGTCACGTTGCGGTCACGGTAGCGGAACACCCCGTGACACCACGGCGGCTGGTTGGGCATCGCACTCACCGCCGCATCCTCCCACGGCACCACGCTGTGCAGCTTCACCAGCGGCACGGCAAGGTTGAGGCGGGCGACCTGAAACAGCAGCGCCTGGAAATCCGGCTCGGCCCAATCGGGAAGCCCGCTGTCGGACGCCGCGTCCGCGGTCTGCGGTTGCACCGCCTCCGCCGCCGGTTGCACGGGCTCCTCTACCGGCTCGGCCGGTGGCGTCGCAACTTGCGGTTGCGGTTCGCTCTGCGGGGCGAGCGGTTGCGCAACACGCTGAACCACTTCCTCGGTGACCACGGTTTCCGCCGACGCGGCGCCGACCTCGTCCTCCGGGACCTCCTGCAGCAGCGCGTCGAGGTAATTCCACAGCGCTTCGCGCTGTTCCAGGAGTTCCGGCGCGTTGTTCGCGTGTTGAGTACTCATCATCCCACCGCCCTGCTGGAACCGGACTCGGTCTCGTTCATCAATGCGGCCAGCAGGTCCCGGTATGCCTGGCTGCCGCGCTCCCACGGGTGAAGCACGGTAAGGGGCCTGCCACGTTTGCTGGCCTCACGGAACTGGGTGTCCTCGGGAATGACGCCGCTCCAGAGATTCTCCGGATAGCGCTCTCGCAACGCCTCCATGCTCTCCACCGAGGCGCGTGTGCGCTGGTCGAACATGGTCGGCACGATCAGGAAGCTCAGCTCTCTGCCGCGGGATTGCTGAATCATCCGCAGCGTGTGCACCATCCGCTCCAGCCCCTTCAGCGCGAGGAATTCCGTCTGCACCGGCACCACGAGCCGTTGACAGGCAGCCAGGGCATTGACCATCAGCACGCCGAGCATCGGCGGACAGTCCAGGAAAACGGCATCGAAACGCCCCTCGAGAGCCTGAAGCGCGCGCTGTATGACCAGTCCCTTGCCCTGCCGCGCGCCAAGCTGTCGGTCCAGCGTGGCCAGGGCAGTGGAGGCCGGAAGCACGCTCAGTCCGTCCACTCCGGTATCCCGCAGCATGTCGTCGGTGGGACCGGCGGCATCGTCGCGAAAGAGGTCGTAAACACTGGGCTCCGGGCTCTCCGGGTCGTAGCCGAAATAGCTGGTCAGGGAGCCGTGCGGGTCAAGGTCCACCAGCAGCGTTCTCTGCCCCTTGAGCGCGCACAGACCACCGAGGCTCACCACCGTGGTGGTCTTGCCCACGCCGCCCTTCTGGTTCGCCACGCTCCACGTCTTCATCGCCGAATCACAGTGCTCCGCCACGCCGTTGACGGATCGTCACGACCGCAGCCGGCCTATGGCCGTGCCGATGTCGTCCAACCCGAGTACCTGATCGGTCAGCCCAGCCTTGGCGACGGCGCCGGGCATGCCGTAAATGACGCTGCTGGCCTCGTCCTGGGCCCAGATCATCGAACCGCCGCGTTTCAGCTCCCGCGCGCCCTGGCAGCCGTCGGCGCCCATGCCGGTGAGCACGACGCCCAGAACCTTGCCGGGGCAGAACCGCGCCGCCTCGGTAAACGTGATATCAACGCTGGGCTTGTAGAATTGGCTGTCGTCCGCATCGAA
>JASFMS010000352.1:0-3544 GCA_050117435.1 Ectothiorhodospiraceae bacterium
CATTCACCTGCCGGAAGGCGAAATCGACATCCATCACCACACCGAACTGCCCACTACCCGCTTCTCCGGTGCGCTCGACGGCTTCGTCGCGCGCACCGGGAAGACTCTTTCCTGGCTCTGGCTGGCAACCGTCAGCGTCATTCTGATCAGTGTCATTTCCCGCTACGTTTTCGAGCAGGGTTCCATTCTCCTCGAGGAGCTCTCCTGGCACATCTACGGCATCGCCTGGACCATGGGACTGGGCTACACGCTGGTCACCGACGACCACGTTCGCGTGGACGTGCTGCACGAGCGTTTCAGCCTGCGCGCTCAGGCCTGGATCGAGATATTAGGTCTGCTCGTACTGCTTTTGCCGTTCCTGGCCATCGCCATCTACTACAGCATTCCCTACGCGCATGAAGCCTTCGTTCAGGGCGAAACTTCCCAGGCGCCGTCGGGTCTGCCTTACCGTTTCTTCCTGAAAAGCTTCATCCCGCTGTCGATGATCTTCATCGCCCTCGCGGCGATTTCGCGCCTGTTCAAATGCACGGCGCTGCTGTTCGGTTGGCCGCGGCCGATCAAAGTCAACCAGCAATCCGCACACTGACGCGCCCCCGGGCTCGCACAACAACAGAGGCTGGAGACCTACGCCGTGACCCTGGAAGAGATTTTCGTCATTTCCATGTTCGCCACGTTTGGCCTGCTGCTGCTAACGGGCTTCCCGGTTGCCTGGGTGCTGGGCGGTACTGCGGTCATCTGGGCCACCATCGGCCACATCGCCGTCACGTATTTCAACGCCGACATCTGGTACGACTGGGGCAGCGCCATCGGCCTGCTGCCCGAGCGCTTCTGGCCCCTGGTGTCCAGCGACACCCTGGTGGCACTGCCCATGTTCATATTCATGGGTATCATGCTGGACCGCTCCGGCGTCGCCGAGCGCCTGATGAAGAATATGGTGCGACTGTTCGGCGGCGTGCGCGGCGGCTATGCGGTAACCGTCATCGTCATCGGCGTGCTGCTTGCCGCCACCACCGGCATCATCGGCGCTTCCGTGGTGCTGCTGGGCATGCTGTCCATTCCGGTCATGATGAAGACCGGCTATTCCAAGTCTCTGGCCGTGGGCACCGCCTGCGCCACCGGCACCCTGGGCATTCTGATTCCGCCGAGCATCATGCTGGTCATCATGGCGGACCGCCTGGCGCGCCCGGAGACCTCCGTGGGCGACCTGTTCCTGGGCGCCTTCTTCCCCGGCCTCGTGCTCGGCGCGCTGTATGTGAGCTACGTCCTCATCCTGGCGTGGCTGAAGCCCAACATGGCCCCGGTACCCAAGGACGTGGAGAAGGTCACCCCGAAGGTCGCCTTCGCCGCCATCTGGGCGGCCGCCCCAACCGCCGGTCTGATCCTCGCCGTGCTGGGTTCGATCTTCTTCGGCATCGCAACGCCGACGGAAGCGTCCGGCGTCGGCGCTGTCGGCGCGCTCGTGCTGGCGATCCTCAACCGACGCCTGAGTTACACCGTTCTGCGCGACAGCCTCTACCAGACCACCCGCACATCCGCCTTCATCTTCGCCATCTTCCTGGGTGCCACCGCCTTTTCCGTGGTGCTGCGCAACCTGGGCGGCGACCAGGTCATCGAGGAGTTCCTTCTGGGGATGGGACTCGGCAAGTATGGCGTGCTGGCGGTGATCCTCTTCTCCACCTTCCTGCTGGGCTTTTTCCTGGACTGGGTGGAGATCACGCTGATCATCCTGCCGCTGGTGGCACCGGTGGTGGAGGGCCTCGGCTTCAACCTGGCGTGGTTCACCATCATGTTCGCGGTCTGTCTGCAGACTTCGTTCCTGACGCCGCCGGTAGGCTTCGCGCTGTTCTACATCAAGGGTGTTTGCCCCCCGGAGATCAACACCACCGACATCTACAAGGGCGTGGTGCCGTTCATTATCCTGCAGCTCATCGGCCTGATGATGGTGTTCTTCTGGGAGGGGCTGGTGACCTGGCTGCCCAGTGTTGCCTTCGCCTGATCGGAACCGAACCCGCCGGTCTGCAAGAGCGCGGCCCCAGCGGCCGCGCTCTTCGTTTCAGACCCGCCTTCCGGACGGTCAGGCCACCCAGCCGGTCAGCGTGAGGAAAGCGACGACCGCAAGCCAGAGCAGCCGCGTCCGGTGCAGCAGCGCCCGCGCATCGGCGAGCGTGCTGCCGAGCAGATCCCGGTCACTGGCCGTGGGCTCGACGCCGAGGGCGCCCAACCCGGCAAACATGAGCACCTCGGCGTTGGTGTCCTCCGCGTCCCGGCGGCCGGCGCTACGCCACGCCTCGATGCAATGGGAGAAGCTACCCGCCACTGCGAAGCTCGCCGCGGTCAGGCGTGCCGGAATCCAGCTGACCAGCCAGAAAGCGCCGTTCGCGGCGTCACAATAACCGGGGCCGGCATTGGCGTGACAGCCTCCGAAGTCGCGCGCGAGCGCGGTCAGACGATAGGCCAGGGCCCCCACAGGACCCAGGATCAGAAACCAGAACAGTGCACCGAACAGGCGCTCGTGGACATGACTGAACAACCCCCTGACCGCGAATTCCGGCAGCCGCTCCTCCTCCACCGTCAGGGGCCGCCCCGGGTTCAGGGCCGCGGCCGCCTCCCGGGCGGCGCCCATTTCCCGCGCGGACCAGGACTCCACGAATCGCGCCACATGGTCGTCGGTCCGGTCGGTGCCGAAGGCGAACAGAAGCGCCGGCACGCCAAGCAGGAGTTGGTTAAGACCCAGGGGTAGGCCGGCCAGCCACCACTGCAGGGCCACTCCGGCGGCAAACAGCGGCGCCAGGAGCACCACAACGCCGACTGCGCCATTCCACAGACCCAGTGGAAGCGCCTTTTCGCGCACCCAGGCCGCATACACGTGAAACCAGGCCGGTTTGCGGAAACGGTCCACTACGTCCGTGGACTGGTTCAGCCCCAGACTCAGGAGAATCGCCAACAGTTGCATGCACTATCCCCGATTTGTAAAAGCCGGCCACGTACACTGCGGTGCTGCCGCCCTCGCCCTCAAACCGGCTGCGGTACGCCGAGCATCCGCTCGAGATGGCCCCAGTCGAAGGCCGGTCCGGGGTCGGTCTTGCGCCCGGGGGCCACGTGGCAGTGCCCGACAACACGATCCGGCGTGATCCGTGGATACACCCGCATCAGCTCCCGCAGCAGCGTAACCAGACGCCGATACTGCGCCTGCGTGTACGGGCGCTCGTCCTCCCCCTCCAGCTCGATGCCGACGGAAAAGTCATTGCACCGCTCCCGCCCCCGAAAGCTGGAGACACCAGCGTGCCACGCGCGCCGATGCAGCGGCACGTATTGAACCAGCTGGCCGCGACGACGAATCAGCAGATGACTGGAGACATGCAGACCGCGCAGACCCTCGAAATACGGGTGTGCCCGGGTATCCAGGGTGTTGGTGAACAGCGCGTCTATCCACGACCCGCTGAAGCGGCCGGGCGGCAGGCTGATACCGTGAATGATCGCCAACTCGATGACCGCATCTTCCGGGCGGTCGTCGCAGTTGGGTGATGGCGTCTGCCGGGCAGGA
>JASFMS010000353.1:0-3539 GCA_050117435.1 Ectothiorhodospiraceae bacterium
CGGGACGTCGAGGCCGGTCCCGGCGAAGCAGTTGCAGGACGACCAGCGAGACCACGATCAGCCATCCACGCCAGAAGGTGACGTTCCAGGGTGAGGTGTCGGCGAGGCGAACCAGCAGGGCGTCGAAACTCAGCGCGAAGACACCGAACGCCGCCACCAGGACGCCTTGGCGATGCTGCATGGCCTCGGTTGCAGGGGGGCCGGTCATTGCCGCCCCCGCTCCGGGGAAACCGGCGGAATGCGCCTGGGCAAAGACGGCTGGCGGCGCGACACGTCAGCGCGAACAACGACCATGGCCCCTCCCCCGATTCAACACTTGGTACGTACGGCGCCCCGTAGCGACGCGGCGAACGGGGCGGCGGTTCCCGAAAAGGGCGTCAGGTTACAGCCCTGGGCGACAACTGACCAGCCGAGGGGAATTCCGGTTCGGCCAGGGTGCCAGCGGCGCCACAGCGGAGTTGTGCACGGCCCTGGCAGGGGGAGCGCGGCTACCGCTAACCTTGGGAACGTTGGCGTCGTCTGGTGGTACGCCACTCCCCGGCGCTCAGTGTCGGGCTGGCGATCAGCAGATACGCTGCGAAGCGCGACAATTGCGCTGAGAGCTTGTGAAAGAGTCGCTCGCCTACTGCGAGCGCGGCAATCCTGGCCCATACCGGGAGCGATGGGCAGAACGCAGTGATGCCCATCAATGCCCCCGGCGCCGCACGGGAAACACGGACGACCCGGGCACTGAACTGACTCAGAGCGTGTGAAGACTTCGAACGCCGTAGCGCCGACTGGGCAAGGCGCGATGACGAGGCGCCGCCGCTACGGCGTTCGAAGTCTTCACAACCTCTTAGCGGATAATGTCCCGCGGCTACGCGGGCGGGCGGGTGGGACCGGATTCCTGGGGTTCGGCCACGAGGCGATCCACCTGGATGGCGTCGAATTCGCCGATTTCACGTATCTGAAACCCGCCACCGTACTCGTCCGAGTACTGCGACTGGCGGCACCAGACACACTCGACCCGCATGGGGATGCGCCGTTCCCGGCCTTGCTGATCGGCATAGACCAGTTCTACCCGCAGATCGCGGCGCTCCTCCACCGGAATGTCGCCGATGGTCAGAAAACCGTAACGCGACAGGTTGACTATCCGGCCGATCAGCTCGCCGGTGTCGTGATCGTATATGCGGTAGAAATCGCCCAGTATCGTGCGATTCTGCCGTCTTCTTTCCACCATGTTAGACACCTGCCCGGGTGACGCGGCGGTCCGGCGGTGTGCCGCGCACCATACCGCGCGCCGGATACCCAAAGTCCCGACTCCAGTCTTATAGAACACCATTGGAGCGATGATCAATTCCGGGCTGCCGCCACGGGGAAAAAACACCGAGCGTTTGCCTCCGTGGACCGACGCTGCCGGATTACGGGCCCGAGTAGCGTGATCGAGTCCACACTCCGGGAGGGCATGTGCGCGCGTTTCCTATGGACAAAGTCCATTCCGCACATCATAGTTTTTACAGTGCAGTGTCGAGAGCCGGATTGACGGCTGGAGGGATCATGAAAGACGCCAGGAGACGCCCTAGGGACGTCGTCGATCAGTTTCTTCCCGTTATCCATCGCAAGACGGGCGAACTGATCGGCTACCTGACCGACGTTACCGTGGACGGCGGCATGGTGGAGAGCGAGGAACCACCGGCCGAAGGCGCTCTGTATCCGTTGCGCATGGAGCTGGCGGAGAGCATCGCCGGGGAGAACACCATCGACGTGGACGCCCGCTGCGTATGGATACGCAAGGATCGCAACGCCATCTTCCATTATTGCGGTTTCGAATTCCACGACGCCGACCCGGATACCCGGGAGAAGATCAGCGAGCTCGCCGAACGCTACCGCCTTACCGTCTCGCGGTGAGGCGGCGAGGCCTCGCCCCGTCCGGCCCGCCCGTCAGTTCTCCGGCAATGGTTTTGGCGCTTGGGCCTTATGGCCCTTAAACTGTCGCGTCAAACTCGAGACTAGCCAGAGGTTCAGCATGCAGATTGCCAAAGACAAGGTCGTCGCCATCAACTACACGTTGCGCGACACCGAGGGCGGCGTGATCGACGCCTCGCCGGAAGGTCAGCCGCTGGAGTACATCCACGGCGCCGGCAACATCATCCCCGGCCTTGAAAAGGCGCTCGAGGGCAAGGAGCAGGGTGACGACGTCTCCGTGACCGTGCCGCCGGAGGAAGCCTACGGGGAGCGCAACGAGCAGCTGCAACAGGAAGTGCCGCGCAATCTGTTCGAGGGTGTGGACAAGGTCGAGCCGGGCATGCGCTTCCAGGCGCAGACGGAAGGCGGGGTGCAGGTCGTCACCGTCGCCGCCGTCGAGGAGGACAAGGTCACCGTGGATGCGAACCATCCCCTGGCCGGCCAGACCCTCAGCTTCGACGTCACCGTGGCGAACGTCCGCGAGGCCACCGACGAGGAGCTGGCCCACGGGCACGTGCATTCCGACGAGTAAACGCGGAACGTACTATCACGGGCGGCTCGCCTCTCCGGGGGCGGGCCGCATTCGTTTCCGCCACCGCTCTGCCGCGCTTGCCGACGCTGTAGCCGGGGCTCAGCTCCGACCACTGCGGGCAGACCACATCGCCGCCCGCCTGGCATCCGCTTCCCGCAACTCGTCACAGACCGTGTCACACACCGTGAACACGAAAGGCGCCGCAATTCGGAAATAGGCACAGTTGCCCTCGCTGCGGCGTGCCACGAGTCCGTTCGACCTCAAAACGCGCAGGTGTTTGGAAACGTTGGGCTGGGACAGCCCGGTCGCCGCGACCAGCTCGGCGACGGTCCGCTCTCCACTTTTCAGCCGATACAGAAGCCGGAGACGCTGGGGCTCTGCCAGCGCACGAAACTGTTCGGCCACCACTTCCAGAGTCTCGTCAGTCAGTTCCATTAGCCACCGGAATACCGAAGCCTGTACGATTGATATTATAACCACATGGTTATATGCTTATATACAGCAATTCATCGGAGGTAACGGAATGACCGTCGACGAAACTCTCAGACTGATTGCCGGTACATTCGTACTCATCAGCGTCGCGCTCGCGCACTTCGTGCATCCGGCGTGGCTGCTGTTCACGGCATTCGTTGCCCTGAACCTTATTCAGTCCGCCTTCACGCGGTGGTGCCCGATGATGTCGCTGCTGCGACGCCTGGGCCTGCCCGAGGTGCGAAAGCCTCAGGGCCAGAGCCACGCCTGATCGCTCACGGTCGCCGGGCGGCGGGCGAGTTACACTGAGCGCCGCAGCACGGCGATACGAAACAGCCCGCCGAATCCAGCGGGCTCGTCCTTTACGCGCTCCAATCCGGCGAGCTCCAGTAGCGGCCCCAACTGCCGATTGATGTCGGTGGCGACGATGCGGCTTATGCCGTTGGCGCCACGCCGGATCAGCGACGGCCGCGCGCCATCGGGCAGAAACTTGTCGAACACGACCATCCGGCCTTCAGGACTCAGCACTCTCGCCGCTTCGCGGATCGCGGCAACCGGATCCGGCACGACCGCCAGAATGAGATTCAGAAAT
>JASFMS010000354.1:0-3536 GCA_050117435.1 Ectothiorhodospiraceae bacterium
GAGCTGATCTTCACCGGGATCGCCCTGGACGACCCGGTAATGATGCTCGCCGGGGCCATTCCCACGGCGGCGCTGGCCGTCGTCGTCGACATGATCGTGGCGTTCGCGGCGTTCCTCATCGTCCCCAAGGGCGTGAATCCGCTGCGGACGCAAACATAACCCGTCTCCGAGCGAGCAATGTGGAGGACCACAGGATGAAAAGAATGATTCAGCTATTCGCCGCGGTAACGGCACTCACCGTTGCCCTCTCCGCCTCCGCCGCCGATCTGGTGGTGGGCGGCAAGAACTTCACCGAGCAGCTGCTGCTCGCGTCCATGACCACCCAGTACCTGAACGCCCACGGCTACGACGTGGACAAGCGCGACGGCATGGGCAGCACCGTGCTGCGCAAGGCCCAGGTCAACGGCCAGGTGGATCTGTACTGGGAGTACACCGGTACCTCGCTGATCACCTACAACAAGGTGGAGGAGTCCCTCTCGCCGGAGGAGACCTATCAGCGCGTGAAGAAGCTGGACGCCGAGAAGGGCCTGGTGTGGCTCAAACCCTCCGACGCCAACAACACCTACGCGCTGGCCATGCGGGCCGATGATGCCAAGAAGCGCGGCATCGAGACGCTCTCCGACCTCGCCGAGGCCGTGAACAACGGCGATGACCTGTCCATCGCCGTTAACGCCGAGTTCTACGCCCGGCCCGACGGCATGAAGCCCATGATGAAGGCCTACGGCTTCAAGTTCCCGCGCAGCCAGATCAAGCGCATGGACTCGGGCCTGACCTACTCCGCCCTGAAGGAAGGCGAGGTGGACGTGGCCCTGGTGTTCGCCACCGACGGCCGCATCCCGGCGTTCAACTTCACCGTTCTGAAGGACGACAAGAACTACTTCCCGGCCTACGCCCTGACACCGGTGATCCGCAAGGACACGCTGGAGAAGTTCCCGAAGATCCGTGACCTCATGAACAAGGTCTCCTCCATACTGGACGCGGACACCATGGCGAACCTGAACGCCCAGGTGGACGTGAAGAAGAAGAGCGTCGAGAACGTCGCTCGCAGCTTCCTCAAGGAGCACGACCTGATCTGAGCAGGGCGTCCGGCCCGGCCGGGGCCCCGCCCCGGCCGGCCATTTCGAAACGGGTGACAGCTGTGGACAAGCCCGGATCGACGGAGGCAATGGTGCGCACGGCGCACCCTACGCCGACTCGAAGGCCCAGAGAATTCGGGCACCGGACCGGCGCGGCACGGCGCCGCCCGGCAGGCCCGCAAGGCGAAAACGCCCATCATCATCTGCGTCCATCCGCGTTCATCTGCGGCTCAATCTCCCAGCAACACCATCGAGAGCCCGAATGGCGAGAGACTCCGAAATCACCGTAGGCGCTGCGCAGATCAACTGCGAGCCCGGCGAGCTGGACGAGAACCTGGAACGCCACCTGGAGTGGGTGCGCGAGGCCCGCAACGTGGGGCTGGACCTGCTGGTATTCCCCGAGCTGTCCCTGACCGGCTACGGCCTGGGCACCGGCATCCCCGACGCCGCCATGTTCCGGGACGATACCCGGCTGAGCGCCCTGGCCGACGCCGCCGGGCCCATGCAGGTGGTGGCGGGATTCATCGAGGAGGCCACCCCCGGCGAGTACTACAACGCCCTCGCCACCCTCCGCGACGGCCGGCTGGAAGCCGTCCACCGCAAGCTCAATCTGCCGAACTACGGACGGCTCGAGGAAGGCAAGCACTTCACCGCCGGAACCGAACTGACCGAGGTAACGGTCAAGGGCGCCTGGCGCGCCTCCCATCTCATCTGCGCCGACCTGTGGAACCCGGGCCTGGTTCATGCTGCCCTGCTGCACCGCCCGGACATCCTGGTCGCCCCGGTGAACTCCGCCAGTGGGGCCGTTTCCCAGGCGTTTTCCAACGAGCACAACTGGATCACCAACGTCACCTTCTACGCCATGACCTACGGCACCCCCGTCATCATGGCGAATCGTTACGGCTATGAGGGCGAAACCTTCTTCTGGGGCGGCAGCCGCATCCTCGGGGCGCGTGGCGAGACCCTGGCGGCGGCGGAAGATGAAGAGGCGCTCATCACCGCCACCCTGAAGCGCGATGCCATCGCCCGGGCCCGTTACGACATGCCCACCCACCGGGACGCCAACACGCCGCTGGTCCGCAGACTGCTGGAGAAGTGGGGCGAATGAGCCCGGAACCCTGCCAGTGGATCCGCGAGCTGCGTGTCGAGGACATTCCCGCCGACGCCCTGGAAGAGGCGCGCCTGTGCCTGCTGGACACGCTCGGGGTCACCGCAGCGGGCGGGCAGACACGGCTCGCCGCCATCATGTCCGGGTTTGTCCGCACACAGATGCCCGGGGACACGCCACTGCTTTTCACCGACGGCAGCGCCAGCACCGTCGGTGCCGCACTCTACGGCGCCGCCGCCACGGACGCGCTGGATGCCCACGACGGCCAGGTACTCACCAAGGGTCACGTGGGCGCGACCGTCATCCCTGCGCTCCTGGCTCTGCCCGGCATCGACGAGGTGGACGGCGGGACCCTGCTGATGCTGGTGACCCTCGGCTACGAGATCGGCACCCGGGCCGGAATCGCCCTGCACGCGAGCGCGCCGGATTACCACACCTCCGGGGCCTGGAATGCCCTCGGTGCGGCGGCGGTCGCGGGGCGATTCTTCGACCTGAGCATGTCCCAGATTCAGGAGGCGCTGGGCACCGCGGAGTTCTACGGCCCGCGCAGCCAGATGATGCGATGCATCGACCACCCGACCATGGTGAAAGACGGATCCGCCTGGGGCGCGCTGGGTGGTATCAGCGCGGCGCTGCTGGCGCGCGAAGGCTTCACCGGTGCGCCGGCCGTCACGCTGGCCGCGAAAGAGGCAGGAGGTATCTGGGAGGATCTCGGCAGCACCTGGCTCATTCAGCGCCAGTACCGCAAGCCCCACCCCGTCTGCCGCTGGGCACAGCCCGCCATCGAGGCCGTCCTGAGCCTCCGGGACCGCCTGCCCGCATCCCCGGAAGCCATCCGCGAGATCCGCGTGCGGACCTTCCACGAGGCCCAGCGCCTGGCGGTAACGCATCCGGATTCCACCGAACAGGCCCAGTACAGCCTGCCCTGGCCCGTGGCCTGTGCGGCCATCGGCGGCACGGTGAGCGCGTTCGACGTCTCGGAGGCCGGGCTGGGCGATAGCGGGCGGCGAGCCCTGTCGGCACGGATCCGCGTAGTGGAGGACGAGACGTTCAACCGACGCTTCCCCGCCGAGCGCTGGGCCGCCGTGGACGTGGAACTGGACAGCGGACAGGTACTAAAAAGCGAACCCCATCAGGCCCGCGGGGACTACCAGGCCCCGTTATCCAGATCGGAGCTGATCGCCAAATTTCACGATCTGGCCGACCCCTGTCTCGGCAGAACGCGGGCGGCGCAGATCCGGGAATCCATCGATTCGCTGGACCACGACACGACCGCGGCGGGACTGGTTCGGCTGACGGGTGGCGCGTGATGCAGCCCCGCCCGGGACCTTCAATCCCCGCTCGAAGGGACG
>JASFMS010000355.1:0-3531 GCA_050117435.1 Ectothiorhodospiraceae bacterium
TACGGTCTCCGCGGTACCGAAGCTCTTGGATACGACAATGAACAGGGTCGTCTCCGGGTCCACCGCCGCGAAGACGCGATCGAGCTCGACGCCGTCCAGGTTGGCAACGAAGTGGACACGAGGACCGTCCGCCCAAGGCGCCAGAGCCTCCACCGCCAGTCGCGGCCCCAGATCGGAACCGCCGATTCCGATGTTGACCACGTCCGTTATCGGCTTGCCGGTCACCCCCGTGTAGCTACCGCTTCGAACCCCCTCCACCAGCTCGGCGATGCGCGAGTGGGTGCGCCGGACGATCGGCAGAACGGATTCTCCGGCCGCCTGCGGGTCCCTTGTTGTGTCCTCCGGTTCGCGAAGCGCCGTGTGCAGCGCCGGCCGCTGCTCCGACATGTTGACCGTGCCCCCGCTGAACAGCTCCTCGCGCCGGCCCTCCAAACCGCACTGCCTGGCCAGATCGGCAAGAAGATCCAGCGTCTCGCCGGTCACGCGGTTCTTGGAATAGTCCAGAAGCAGGTCATCGCCCAGGGTTACGGAAAAGCGCTCGAAACGGTGCGGATCACGCTCGAACAGCTCCCGCAGGGGCAGCTCGCTCATTACTCGACGATGCCGCACCAGCTGAAGCCAGGCGGGTTGCTCCTTCAAGGTTTTCATCGCGCACACCTGTCCGTTGGGTGAGTTGCCGCCCGGAGCGCAACGACGCAACCCACCTCCGGGAATTTCCCCGGTGGCGGCGTCCCTCGCGCGTCCGGCGTCATAATGTAGCAAAACTACACAATTATCCGCCCCAAGTCACCCAACACCGAGAGCAAAGAAGCCAAATCTCATCAGAATAAAAGCATTATGGAGAGGTAACAAAACTACGCGCATCGTCGTCACCCTGTATGGCCACAACGCGCCCGGGCAACGGGAACCTCATTCGCCGTCAGCCGGAACCTCGAGGTTATCGATCAACCGGGCCCGCCCGAGGTAGGCGGCGGCGAGCACAACAAGATCCGAATCGGACTCTTCCGGCATACCCAGATCCGCTCGCCGCCTGACACTGAAGTAGTCCGGCTTCATTCCCGCCCCGTCGAGACGGGCTCGGCCCCGGGCTTCTATGGCGGCGAAGTCGCGCCGCCCCTCGCGCAGCGAGGCGGCCGCCTCCTGCAGCGTGGCGTACAGCGTCGGCGCCGTGGCCAGCTCCTGCTCCGTAAGATAGGCATTGCGGGAACTGAGCGCGAGGCCGCTGGGCGCTCGTGCCACCGGTGCCCCGACAACCTGCACCGGCAGGTTCAGGTCCCGGACCATGAGGCGGATAACCAGGAACTGCTGATAGTCCTTGCGACCGAAAATGGCCAGATCCGGCGTGACGATGTTGAAGAGCTTCGCCACCACCGTCGCCACACCGCGGAAGTGGCCGGGGCGCGTCGCCCCGCAAAGGATGTCCGAGAGTCCCGGCACGTCGACCGTCGTACGCAGGCCGCCGCCGTCGGGGTACATCTCCTCCACGGAGGGGGCGAAAACCACGTCCACGCCATAGGGCTCCAGCTTGGCGCAGTCCTCCTCCAGGGTTCGGGGGTAGGCACCGTAGTCCTCGCTGGGTCCGAACTGGGTCGGGTTCACGAAGATGCTCACCACCACGTGGTCGCAGCGCTCCCGGGCCTCCTCCACCAGCGCCAGATGCCCGGCGTGCAGATTTCCCATCGTCGGCACAAAGCCAACCTGGCGGCGCTGCTCGTGCCAGTCGCGGGCGTGCGCCCGCATCTCGTTGATATGGCGGACGATCTGCATGGCCGCTCCCTCCCTGCTCCGTCAGAAAGTGTGCGCGTCGCCCGGGAAGCTTCGCGCCTTGACCTCGGCGACATAGGTCGCCACGGCCTCGGGAATCGTCTCCGCCTCGGGCATGAAGTTGCGCGAGAACTTCGGCGGGCGCCCCGGCGTGATTCCGAGCATGTCCTGGACCACCAGTATCTGGCCGTCACAACCGGCACCTGCACCGATGCCGATGACGGGAATGGCAAGCTCGCGGGCAAGCCGGTCGCCGAGGGTGCCGGGAATGCACTCCACGAGGAGCAGATCGGCGCCCGCCGCCTCGAGCCGCTGCGCATCCTCCACCATGGCGTCGGCCGCCTCCGGCTCGCGACCCTGGATTCGATAGCCGCCGACCTTGTGCACCAGCTGCGGCTGCAGTCCCAGGTGGGCGCAGACGGGCACGCCGGAGCGGCTCAGGGCGGCCACGATGTCCGCCTGATCACCCGCCCCCTCCAGCTTCACCATCTGAGCGCCGCCCTCCTTCATGAGCCGCGCGGCGTTACCCAGAGCCGTGGCGACATCCGTGTAACTCATGAACGGCATGTCAGCCATTACCAGGGCATGGCGGCGCGCCGCGGCGACGCAGCGGGTGTGGTAGACGATCTCGTCCACCGTCACGGGGATCGTGGTCTCACGCCCCTGCATCACGTTGCCGAGCGAGTCGCCCACGAGCATTACATCCACGCCCGCATCGTCTTCCACGCGGGCAAAGCTGAAGTCGTAGGCCGTGAGGCAGGCGATGGGTTCACCGTCGGCCTTCATGCGGCCCAGCCGCGATACCGTTACCGGCTTCCGTTCGGACTTTCCCGACTTACCGCCGTACATCTGCGTCGCTCCTCTTGTGTGCCAATCGGCCCGCAGAAAGGACACCAAAACTACCAGAGTGCCCGGCACGCAACACCACACCGGCCCACCCGGCCACGGGGCGGCCTACAGCGTCACAGGTGCCGGATTGAAATAGTGGCGCCCGCTTCGGACCTGCCGTACGTGCTCGAGCAGCATGGCGTACTCGGCGTCATTATCCACCGGATTGATGTCCGCCGTGTTGACGATGAGCAGCGGTGCGTCGGTGTAGTGGTGGAAAAACCGCACGTAGAGTTCGCAGAGACGGGCAAGATAGTCGGGGTCGATGGCCTGCTCGCTTGCGATGCCGCGCCGCCGGATCCGCTCCTGCAGAACCTCCACGGGCGCCTGAAGGTATACCACCAGACGCGGTCTCGGCACCTCCGGGGAAAGCGTGCGAAAAATCTGCTGGTAGAGTGCGTATTCGTGCTCATCCAGCGTCAGCTCGGCGAACAGACGATCCTTGTCGAAGAGAAAATCGGCCACCAGTCGCGGCCGGAACATGTCGCCCTGCCGCAGCTCACGCATCTGCTCGGCGCGCTGCATCAGAAAGAACAGCTGGGTGGAGAACGCCGCATCCCGGGGGTTCTCGTAGAAGCGCTCCAGGAAGGGGTTTTCCTCGGCTCGCTCCAGTAGCGTATCGGCGTCGAAACTGTCCGCGAATCGCCGGGCCAGGGTAGTCTTTCCCACGCCGATGGGGCCCTCGACCACCACATAGTCGGGAACTGTTTCTGCTTCGGTCAACGCAACGCTCTACTCTGCATCCAGTCGTCTCAGACCGCTGCCGTCCACCCGATCCCGCAGGGTCGCGACGGCGCCGTGCCGCGGCACCCGGATGTCCGGCGCGAGCTCGGCGAGAGGATACAGTACGAAGGCCCGGGACGTCAGACCGGGATGTGG
>JASFMS010000356.1:0-3529 GCA_050117435.1 Ectothiorhodospiraceae bacterium
ATCCTCTTCCGGCGAAGTGGAACCGGCGGCGGGTTTGGAGTCACTGGAGAGGCTCGGCGAGCTTGTTTCCGCGGCGGGTAGCGTGTTCGCGCTCAGCGGCGCCGGGTGCAGCACCGGCTCGGGTATTCCGGATTACCGCGACGGCAACGGCGAATGGAAGCGCTCGCGCCCTGTGCTGTTCCAGGACTTCGTGCGCAGTGTCGGCGCGCGCCGGCGCTACTGGGCCCGGAGCATGGTGGGTTGGGCCAGAGTCGGGCGGGCGCAGCCCAATGCGGCTCATCTCGCCCTGGCCGCGATGGAACGGGCCGGGCGCGTGCGCAATGTGGTGACGCAGAATGTTGACGGTCTTCATCAGCGTGCCGGCAGCCGCCGGGTGATCGACCTGCATGGCCGGCTGGATCGCGTGGAATGTCTCGGTTGCGGCGTCTCGCTGCCCCGGGACGGGTTTCAGCAGGAGATAATCGCTCGCAATCCCGGCTGGCAGACTGCCTCCGCCGGTGCCGCCCCCGACGGCGATGCGGATCTGGAGGGGGTAGACTTCGACGGCTTCGATGTCCCCGAGTGCCGCCAGTGCGGCGGCGTGCTCAAGCCCAGCGTCGTGTTCTTCGGCGAGAACGTGCCGCGTCCGCGGGTCGATCTGGCGATGGAGCGCCTTGCCCGCAGTGACCTCCTGCTGGTGCTCGGCTCGTCGCTGATGGTCTGGTCGGGCTACCGTTTTGTCCGTGCCGCGGTCGCCCGGGGCATACCCGTGGCCATTATCAATCGTGGCCGGACAAGAGGCGACAGCGAATGCGCCGTCAAGCTCGATGCCGACTGCGGCGAGGCGCTGTCGGTGCTGCAGGAAGGGCTGTGTTGTGAGCAATGAGGACTGAGCTACGGAGGGTGCATCGTGCGCAACCTTTCACGCCGTTTCCATTCAAGTCCGGGGTTGGTGCGCACGGCGCACCCTAACGACGTCAGGGTGACATGCATCCGGCGGCCCGCTCGGTCCTCATTGGCCTGAACACTGTCCTTGCCATCCGCGTTCATCCGCGGCTACGGGAAAAGGATCGCCCCGGGTGCCTCAGAAACCGGAGCCGGGCTCCCTGAGGAACGCTTCTTCGTCGGGCGTCGAGGTCCGCCCGAGAATGGGATTTCGGTGGGGAAACCGGTCGAAGCGCAGGATTATCTCCCGGTGGCGCTCGGCGAAATCCAGGTATTTCGCGAACGCGTCGCGGTCGGTCTCGTTTGCCGTTTCCAGCAGGCCCCGGAAGCGGCGCACGCACTCGTCCTGTACCGGCAGCGATTCGGCGTGCTCCATGGGCATATAGAAGAATACGCGTTCGATGGGGCGCAGTTCCCGGTCCTGTCCCCGGCTCTGCCCCTCCAGGCTGTGGGCGAGGGCGAGCCGGTCCTGGGCAAAGGCGTCGGGTGTGTCGCGGTAGGCGTTCCGGGAGAACTGGTCGAGCACGATAATCAGCGCCAGCCGACCCTCGGCGCTGGTGGACCAGGATTCAAGGTCTCCCTGCGCGGCCGCGTCCAGCAACGGGGTGAAGCGTCGGGCGATCTCGCCGTCGGCTTCCGCGTCCTTGCCCCACCAGAGAGATGCCTGCCGTGCGGCCAGCTCCGCGCCGGATCGCTCGGCACGGTCGGCTCCGAACCAGAAGTCGAGAATCTCCGTCGGGTTGCGTTCCACTTTCTCTCCCGGTTTCCGCGTCGCCGCGGGTATATCGTCTCGGACGAGCAGACTAACAGACTCGTGCTGCCGGCGTTGCCCGTCGCCCGGCGTCTGCGCGTTAGAAGACCCGGCAACCTACCCATACCACGCGACCGTATATGCGGTATACGGAGTTGGCGCCGAGAGAGAACGCCTCCGGCGAGACGTCGATATTGGCGTAAGCGGGATTGTCGCTGGTGATGCGGATGCGGCCCGACGGCAGGAGCTGAAGCCGTTTGACGAGTTTGCCGATGCGCGCGGTCAGAACGTACAGACCTTCCTCGTTCGGCGCACACCGTGAACGATCAATCAGCAGTACATCCCCCGGATGCAGTGTTCCCTGCATGGAGTCGCCGCGAATCGTCATGAGTTCCAGGTTGACGGCATTCAGTCCCTGCTCGGCCAGCCACTCGTGCCGAAAGCCGAGGCGCGCCGGCTCGGGGCCATTCGCAAAGGTGTTGCCATAGGCTGCAGCGGGCTCGCCGACCGCGTAGGGAACGTCCACGTACCCGTTGGCGGATGACGGGTCCGGTATCCCTCGAACCGTATTCGCGGCATCGCGCGCCTCGGGGCTTTGGCTGCTGCGTAATCGGGCGTCGAGCAGTTCGGCGAAGCTGCATTCGAGGATGCTTGCGAACACCGCCAGGAAATCCACGTCCGGCAGTCTTTCACCCCGCTCGTAGGCGCCAAGCGTGTTCTTGTTGACGCCGATGCGCGTAGCCAGCTCCTCGATCGAGATCTTCCCGCGAAGCGCTCTAAGTCGTTGGCCGATATGGTTTGGCTGAGTCATCGGGCTCCCGTCGCCGTACCGATACGAGGTCGCATCCCAAAAGCTGATCGAACCGGGTTGCTGTTCTGATGGATAAACCAGTAAAGTAGGTTCCATCAACCACTTTTTTGGTCTACTTGTTTTGGCACAGCGTACTTCCAAGGTGGAAATGGAACTGGGGCCGATACCGGAAGACGAGTACAGTCGTCGTCAGTGGATCCGCTACCAGCTTGCACTTCGGGGCTATTCCCTTGCCCGGCTCGCTCGTGAGCATGGTGTATCCCGACAGCAACCGCAGGCCGCTCTGGCCAAGCCGTACCCGAAGTGGGAGCGCATCATCGCCGAAACGCTTGGGCTCGAACCCAACGCGTTGTGGCCGGAGCGCTACGACCATTCGGGCAAGCGGTCGCGCCGAGGGCGGACGCAAAAATAATGTCGAGTCATTGAAACCGCAAGTTCTGTCAAAACTCTCCCGGTAACCCTTACACCCGGGCGACAGTCGGCGCAGGAGCTTGTTTCGTGACTGACGGTTCCGCGGCATCGACGACAGCCGGGAGGCGACAATACCAGCCTCTCTGGACCGCATCGGCCGTCGCGGCGTTGCTGGCCTTTGCGGTGGCGGCGCTCATCCCCAATCCGCCGACGCCGCCGGTTCTCACCTGGGACAAAGCGCAGCACGCCCTGGTTTTTCTGGTTCTCGCCTTCTGGTGCGCTCAGGTCTGGGACCGGGCGCCGCGTCGCTGGCTTGTGACGGCCCTGCTGGCGTACGGATTCGGTATCGAGTGCCTTCAGGGACTGACGGCCACCAGGATGTTTGAATTGATGGACTTTGCCGCAGACGCGCTTGGTGTCGTGCCCGGGGTCTGGCTTGCGGGGGCCTGTCACGGAAAGGTCGTGGATGCGATGGATGCCTTTCTGAGCCGTTCGTGAGCAAGGCGGACGGTCGGCGTATGCTCCCATGTTTCCCCCAATCCGGCCCCGTCGATGGGCACCGAAACGCTCCCTTTTTTTTGGCGGCGAGTTCGTTGTCTTTGTCGTGCCACGGCACGAGGGTGTCATGTCTT